>JAJYMU010000040.1 GCA_021786655.1 Bacteroidota bacterium | reverse complement strand
ATATAAATGTTTCCCCTTGTTGATAAAATCAATTCTTATTCATCCGGGATAAATCGATCATTCTATTTTCTTCCTCAGATTTACGAAAATAGGAATTGCAATGAGCTGAAGTATAACAGATAAAATTACCACCGCCGGTATCCATGCATCGTACAAAATTCCTAACACCACGCTGCCAAGAAACCAAGCGATACCGTAACCTGCCGTAAAAATTCCGTAAGCGGAAGGTCTTCGCTGTTGAGGTACCATCGTTGCAACTGCCGCCGGTATAATTGATTCATGAACTCCCATGCCGAGTCCCCATAAAGCGGAACCGATTAACGCAAACCAGAATCCACCGAAAAATACAAGCGGCGCCGATGCAGCAGAAATAATCGTCAATGGAATTAGTATCCAAAGACCAACACGGTCAAACAATCTTCCGAACAAAAGCGAACCGCTGCCGCTGACCGCCATTGCTACAGAATAAAAAATCGGAACCCACGTAGTAGGGATGTGATCGGTTTTTTGAAAGTGATACGCAATTAAAGAGAAGTCGGCAAATCCCGCAGCAACTAACGCCGCGCCAACAAGATAAACCCAAAACACTTTCGGTAGCCCGGTCGTTTCAACATTCGGAACACTTATTTCCATTTCTTCCGGTTTAGGATATAAAAATCTAGCGGTAAAAATTAGGGTTACACAAATGATCGCTGGAATAAGAAGCGTTGAAAAAGCAATTTTGTAACTTCCTTGACTCGCAAGCATTATGGCAACTACAAGAGGACCAATGAGCGCGCCAAGTTGATCCAACGCTTCGTGCGTTCCGAATGCCCAGCCATAACCGCCGACCTGCTTTGCTGCATGAGATAGCATAACATCGCGGGGAGGATTGCGTGTAGCTTTACCTATCCTCTCAAGTATTATCAGAAGTCCGAATATTTGCCAATTTGGTGCAAGAGCCATCAAAGGAATTGCGCTCATCTGAATTACATAACCGAATAAAGTGATTGGCCAGAACTTTCCCGTGCGTTCACTAAGTCTTCCCGAAACAAGACGCAATCCGTAACCGAGCAATTCTCCGAATCCGCCAATAAATCCTACAAGAGTTGCGCTTGCGCCAAGAATTGCAAGATATGGTCCAGCAATGCTTCGCGCTCCTTCATAAGTAGCATCGGCAAAGAGACTCACAACGCCAATCAAAAGAACAAATCTTAATGCCGACTTTTTTACCTTCACTTTATTTTCGATTGTTATCCCGTTTGATTTCATTTTGTCGTTCATGTTAATTCCGAATTCACTCTTGAGTTATTGTTAACAACATTTCCAACACAAGTAGAAATAACGGCTGCTAGTATTACATCGGTCAGCCAGTGTTGATCGTGATAAATTCTTCCTAATGCGGTTAATACAGCCATGCTAAACCAAAATATTTTCCAAGCTTTGTTGTCAAAAAAGCCGGCAACAACTGTTGAGAATGCAAATGCAATTGCAACATCACCGGAAGGCAGAGAAAGATGATCGTTTGGTCCGAAGGTTAAAAAGTAAAAAGCAAAGTTTCCGTGCTCTGTATAAGGACGCCATCTGCCAAGAATTGATTTGATAACAGTTACAATTATTCCCGACAGAACAAATGCTTCAAAAATTTTCCAGCCGGATTCTCTTATTCTGTTGTTGCTAAAAAGAATACCACCTATGTACAAAAGTAAAAAGCTAGTGAACGTTAAATATGGTTTCCCATACCAATGACCTATATTAAAAACAAAATCGAAAAAATTGTTATGTATTTTCGAAAACCAATCCCTTACAATGGGATCGACAAAGAAAATAGATAAGTAAACGATAAGAATGAGTGTTGAAATTAAAATATTTCTCTTGACCAATCCGATAAACGAAAAGTGAATAGATTTAGCATCTTCATACAGATTGAGCAGATTTTTTTTAAGCATAATTACCTCACAAAATGATTTTATTTGCGGTTAAATGTAGGGGGTTGTCAAAAGGAAGAACTCCTACACCAAACCAAAATCCTGCTTAGTCGGGTGTGTAGGAGTTATCAGCTACTTGCAGCGCTTAATGGCGAACTCCATCGCCATGATGTTTACAAACATAAAAAAATTGTAAGTGTTAAAAAATTCGCTTTTACCAACCCACTTTTAATTCCAACTTCTCCATAATATGTTTTGCTTCTGCCAATAGATAAATTTCATCATTTAATAATTTGAGAATTTCTTCGACTGGAATATTTTCTTCCGGTTTAAACCACTCCAGAAAATTACCCATGTACCTTTTCCCGAGCTCATAGGTTTCTTGTTTTATATCGGGTAAAGGGAAAAGAAAAAATCTAATCTCGGCTTGAATTATAAATTTGAGTTCGTCAATCATCTGGTATAAGTCGATTCGTATTTCTGGCAAATCTTTTTGATTATTCAGCGAGTCCAAATGAGATTTTACCGATTTGCACCTGCTTATAAATAAACGGTTTTCTCGTTTCGTCGAAATCTTTTCCAAAAGCTCAACTACAAATTCGAATGTTTTTATTATTTGTCTATTAGTGTTGATCATCCTTAACTAAAGTCCGCCGCTTTTTCTTCCCGTTAATTTTTGTATAAGCGCGTTTATTAATCCTCGTTTTTCACGGTCAATTTCGTAAAAAGAACTGATGCCGTTCATATAAACAAAATCTTCTTTCATTCTTTCAATTTGGTAGATATGCGTTCTGCCAAGCCATGTTCTCAATGCTACATCTTTTATAAAATTATTTGCCATCTTAAGGTGGTCAAAACAGATCCCATTCGATTGTTCAAACTTTGCCGCAGTTTCTACCGTTGATAAAAGATTGGTAAAAATTTGTACCGCCGCAATTTCATATTCATGGACTTTTTCACAAATCTTACAGTTAATCTTAAAGTTTTCTTTTTTGTAAGGTCCTACCTCAATAATAGTTTTTAAAAAAACAATGTTCGTTTTACCATTTGCAATTTTTTTGAATTGCCTAAAATGGAAATCGCAGAAACCGCCACCCATTGCAATCTGTTTTCTCAAGGAATCGTCATTCGTTATATCATATTGTATGTTCGCCAGGAGGTTGAATTCATAATCCATTAAGAGAGAACAAACCGGGCAACCCGATTCATTTTCCATTTTCCAAAATAATTTTTCTTTTGATGCATTCTCTTTCATGGCTATTCCATCTCTCTTTAAACTTGCCTGCCCGTAGGGAGGTGAAATTTTTCCCCGAGAAATACTTTTCTTGCAAGTTCATTCTGTTCAATTTCCTTGGGTATGCCTTTAATTAGAATTTCACCCTGATTAATAATGTAAGCTCTATCCGTAATCTCAAACGTCTCATGAACATTGTGGTCTGTTATTAGCACACCTACATTTTTTTCTTTTAACTTCACAATTATCTGCTGAAGATCATCCACCGCTAATGGACCTACGCCCGCAAACGGCTCGTCAAGCAGCATAAAGCGAGGATGAAGCGCCATTGCACGCATTACTTCCAGCCTTCTTCTTTCTCCGCCCGATAAATCTTTTGCTTTGATGTTACTTCTCGTCGCCATTCCAAATTCCGTCATCACTTCTTCGAGCCGTTCTTTTATTTGCTCTTTGGTATAATGATTCATCTCAAGAACGGCAACTACATTTTCTTCGGCGGTCAAACCTCTAAACGCCGACGGTTCTTGCGGAAGATAACCGGTGCCAAGCCGTGCTCTTTTGTACATTGGATAATTTGTAATATCAGTATCGTCGAAAAAGATATGCCCGCTGTCGGCTTTCACATCGCCGGTTATCATTTGAAATGTTGTTGTTTTACCGGCGCCGTTTGGTCCTAGCAAACCCGCAATTTCGCCCTGCGTAATTTTTATGCTGATTCCTTTTACGGCTTCCCGTTTTTTGAATCTCTTTTTAATATCTCTTGCAGAAAGTGCGTACATAGTACTTTCCATAAAAAAACTCCTATCATCCCGAAAGTTGTTGGGGTGGTAGGAGTTATTAGAGATTGTTCACAATCTCAGTTTAAGCGAACTCCATCGCTTAGTTATTTTCACTTTACAATTTTAGCGCTATCACTACTGCTCCGGATGCTATCAAAAATATTCCGATCCATTCTGCCGTTGATAACCGTTCCCCTAAAAATGCAACACCGAATACCGCAACCAGAACAACACTGAGTTTATCAATCGGCGCAACTTGAGAAGCATTCCCAATTTTTAATGCACGGAAATAACAAATCCATGAACCGCCTGTAGCTATTCCGGATAAAACTAGAAACACAAGACTTTTCTGAGAAACCGTTTTTAGCGATTGATATTGATTTGTTGCAAACAAAATAATCCCGAGAACAATTAATATCACAACGGTTCTGATGAAAGTAGCGAAATCCGAATTGATTTTTTCAATTCCAATTTTTGCAAATATTGCAGTCAATGCCGCAAACACAGCCGAAAGGACTGCCCAGAATTGCCATAATGATAAAATATTTTTCATTGGGGTCCCATTCCTCGCTCATTTTAGAGAGTAAGATAAATTAAATGCAAAACCATTCGGGATGTAGCCGGTTGTAATATTAATTGCTTTGCCAAAATCATTATCGAATTCAACCATACCTTTTCCGATTACAAAACCAATAACCGCGGCGGGAATACAATCCGAAGCCCAATGAGAATCGCTGTAAATTCTTTGGAACACGGTTGAAGCAGCCAACGAATACAAAAATACGGAAGCATAAACGTTGTCAATCCTTTCAGCAAGAACCGACGACATTGCAAATGCTACTGTAACATGACCCGAAGGCATCGAGGTAGTTTCCGTTTTTAGTTGAAATCCGTTAAATCGGGAAGGTCCATCTTCTGTATATGGTCGGCTTCTACCAATAACCGATTTAAGAATTGTGGTTGTTAAGCCAGCATAAAATAAACCTTCCAACAACATTCTTCCGGTAGTAGAGAATTTTTCATCTCTAAAAATTTTACCGCCCAGATAAATTGCGCCCGAAAAAGCAACCGCATAAGCAGCATTTCCGTAATTATATCCGACATCAGAAAGATTATCTAAAAATCGCGAATGAATATTTTTGAAATTGTCTCTAATATTATTATCAGCTAGAAACGTTATTCCGGTTGCCGCTAATACTAATCCACCGTAAACCCAATCTTTCGTTTCGAATTTTGCCGGACTCGAAAATATTTTATAACCAGTGTTCAGCCCAATGTCAACGTCGTCCCACAGACTGGTAAGAGAACTATCGGTTCTAATTTGTTTCTGGTCTTCCGAAAATTGTGTTACCTGCGCATTATTATTCTGATTAAGTAAAACAAATTCTATGAACAGCACCACCCAGAAACTATGAACCGTTTTAATCATTATTCGCTCTCCCTAACCAGCAGTACACTGCAATGAGCATGTTCGCTTACACGGTCTGCGGTGTGTCCCAATGAAGTTCCCCACAAACTCGAATGACCTTGATTACTAAGAACAATCAAATCAAAATTTTGCTCTTTAGCATTACTAACAATAACTTTTGCCGGATTGCCGGCAACCGCAAAAAAGTCTATTTCAATTCCATATTTCAATGAGTATTCCAACACATCCTTTTTAAGTCCTTCAAGAAACGAATCTGCCGCGGCTTGTTCTTCACTGATTTCACTTATCGTTTCCGGATAATGCGGGAGTTTCGATTTAATCCAGATAGCTTTCAGTTGAGCGCCGATTCGCTTTGCCAATTCAGCCGCAGTTGTAAGCGCAATTTTGGACCCTTCGGAACCATCGTATCCGACTAAAATTTTCTTATACATTGTTTTTCTCCTCTTCTGTCTCTAATTCTTTCTTGTCTGCCGGACTGGCAGATTTATTATTACCGTTAAATAATCTTCCCCATGCAATCATTACTGCTTCGGAAGGTTGGAAAAATCTTTGAGCGATTAACGTCGGTATTATTGCGCTAAGAATTACAACGGTGACAAGAATTGTATATTGGGCTTGATCAATAATTTTATTATTAAGACCAAACAAAGCCGAAATTGTTCCAAATGTTAATCCGGTTGCCATCAGCAAAGATGTATAACTCGCTTCTTTATGTCTCATCTTAAACGTTCTTGCAAAAGGATATACACCGATGAGTTTTGTAACCATTTTGATTACTAAAAAAACCAAGATTACAACAATGGCTGCCCAAAGATCAGTAAGTGATACGTATAAACCAGCTTTTATAAAATAAAAAGGTGTGAAGATTGCAAACGCAATACTTCTCATTCTGTTTACTAATGTTTTGTCTCTCAAAAATACACCCGCAACAACAAGTCCAACAAGATATGCCGGAAGTACAGCTTCGCTTTTTGCAGTTGTAGCCAAACCGCCAAGGAAGAATAAAATAAATAGAATAAATTTTACTTCCGGTTCGCTAACACGTGTTGCGCCCATTCGCACAATTATAAATCTTGTCCATCGCGGCATGTACCAAAGCATTACTGACATTACAACTACGAAAACAAGAAGCCAAATATTAAAATCAGCAAACAGAAGACCCAGCGCAATGACGGTTCCAAAATCCGTAATGAAACAAGCGGCAAGTATCATTTTACCAAGTGGAGTTGAACCGAGTCCTTTTTCGATCATCACTGCATAAACCACCGCAACGGAAGTTGTTGAAAGCGAGATGCCCGCAATTTGCGATTGCTGCATCGACCAGCCAAGCACAAACTGAGCGAAGAACCAAATAAAAATAAATGGTAGAAGAAACGATAAAAATCCGATCGTGAAACTCGCTTTAATATTCGATTTGAGCGAGGTCGGATCTATTTCCGCTCCGGCAAGAAAAGTAAGAACGCCGCTTCCAAGCATTGCAAGAAAATTTATCCATTCTGTTGTCTTGTGAATGCCCAGAAAATTTCCCGCCAAAACTCCAATTAAAATTTCAATTAGAGCAACGGAGATTCCTACTCTGATTGAAATGATACTTGCTATAAGCGCAAGCCCCATCCAGATAGCAGCAACAAACCAGATATTCTCAAGCATGTTAGTCTTTCCCGCTTAAGTTTTTTGTTTTATTAGCTACATATTTAATAATGTTTGCTTTTTCTATTGTAATAAGACCGCCGCAATTAGCTTCCTCAAATATTTTTTCCACTATTGGTATGAAATTTTCAATCTTTGCCTCTTCATCTACAATCTCAATTATCAACGGCAAATCTTCAGACAGCCGAAGAATCTTAGCCGTATGAATACGGCTCGTTCCTCCATATCCCATTATACCTTTTAATACAGTAGCTCCGGCTAATCCGGCTTTGCGCGCCTCATTCACAATCTTTTCATAAACGGAAACATGATGCGCGATATCTGTCTCACCTATAAAAATGCGAAATAATTTTGCTTCTCCCTTAATTTCCATACTATACTCCGCCTAATAGTTTTGAAATCTTATACGCAACGAATAATGCGAGTATTGTTAAGAAAACGTTTAATAATATATTCAAGCCGGCGTATAAATACTCCCGGTCTTTCATAAAGTTTATTGTTTCGAAAGCAAAAGTGGAGAATGTTGTTAATCCGCCGCAAAAACCTGTTGTTAGAAAAATTCTTGTAGCTGGATTTATTATTTCATTGGTATTGAGATAATACATTACAATACCGATTATAAAACTGCCAAGCACATTTACGAATAACGTTCCATGAGGGAAGGATGGGGATAAGAATTTATATACAAAATTTGTACCCCAATAGCGGACCATTCCGCCGATTCCGGCACCAACAAAAACGATATAGTAATTTTGCAAAACGAAGTCTCCTATCTTGTTGATAAATATTTACAAGGTAGGAGTTATTAGTCCTGGTAGGTTAATAAGGACGGTTGAGTATGTCTTTCGACAAGGGCTAACTCCATAGCCCGTACAAAAATAATAAAATTTTGTTAACTCATCAACTGAATCAATAATCAACATGTTCTTTTCATGTCGGGAAAATCATATTGTATAAATCTTGTCCGTAACTGGTTTGTAAAGGTTCTCCTTCGATCACCCGGAATGTTCTGGTACCGTCTTCCAGCCGTTCCGCCCGTAAAAAGACGACGTTCTTCATTCTCTTTTTGTAGAAACCATGCGCAAATTCAAATTGATGAGTTACATAAACAACTTTGATTCCTTTTTCCACTAAGGCATTCGTTATCTGCTTTGCTATCTCAGATCCCTCTCTTTCATTTGTTGCAGCAAAAGATTCGTTACAAAGCACCATGGATTTTGACGTTAATCTGTCAACAATTTCGCTCATTCTATTTAGTTCTTCATCCAGCTTTCCACTCTCCATCGTAGTATCTTCTTCACGTTTGAAATGAGTCGCAATACCATTGCATACTTCCGCAGCAAAAGTTTCTGCCGGCACAAACATACCGGATTGCATCATCAATTGAGCAAGTCCGAGACTTCTCAAAAAAGTAGATTTTCCGCCTGTATTAGCTCCGGTTATAACGATAAGATTCTTACCATCTGCGTCGAGATCATTGCTTACAATTTTAATCCCTTTGCTTAACGCAAGAGAAACATCATACAATCCGGAAAATGACAACCGTTTTGTTCCACAAGCTGTAGGAATAGGAAAGCAAACATACTCTTGCATTCTCAAAAGCGTTTCGTGCAGATTCAGACAACCAATGTAAAATGCTAATTCCGTCCGCAGCGCTTGAAAGAAGCTCAGAATATGATCTGTTGATTGTGCTAATGCATTTGCAACAAGATTAATACTTTGGTCCTTCAATTCCGCTAGCGCCCTTGCGCCTGCTTCATCTCGCGGATGGAGTTGATAAGTATAACCCAATTGCTTTTTCGATAGAAGTCGCGTCAACCAATTACGATCGTCCTCCGGCATCTTATGAAGTATGTAACTCGTACCCTTATTGCCCTTGCCTAATTCCGCACTCATAAGCACTCCGTCATTAAGTTTTAACTGCTTTAAGTGCTTGCCGATCTTCGTCAAATACTCTTCGTTAAGTTCGCGCCTGAGCATTCCAAATAATTTGTTGAATCCCTCTGATTCGAAAACTTCCGCCTGCTGATCTGCAATATTTCTCAACTTCCTCAACATCTCTGCAAACAATGTGAGCTTACTTACTGATTGATACAGTATGCTTGAAGGAGACCGGCTGAAAAACCCCCACCATTTATCAGACCTTTCTTTTTCGATGGCTTCCACTGTTAGTTGATATAAATCCCTTGCAATTGTTTCATGTTTTATACAATCTTGTAAAATCTGCTGACGGTAAAGGATGGTGTCGATATCAATAACGTTGCATAGCACTGCCACCTTCGCCGTTTCAAATAAAAAACTGTCGCCGCGCGACATCGAATTAATCAGAATATCCAACCCCAAATCTTGCGCTAACGCTTTTTCATTCCAAGGTAGCATCTGTTGTAGACTGAGCTTTTCATTCGTATCCCATGAGTGCACCCTACTTTCTCTTTGTGCTAAAATTTGCTGTGGATCGAAATCGCGATCTCTGAACATTAGGAATGCTTTCATGGCTCTATACGCTCCTTTATTCTATTGTAAGTTAGCCGATATTCTTCGGCAATTGCCATTGCATATGCTAATCCGTCTGCCGGTCTTCTCACGATTTTGAAAGTTCGTAATGCCGGGTTCTCCGGTACAACTGTGCTTGTCATTGAAATAGTTTGCTCGTCGAACGATGCCAATTCATCTATGAAAGTCACCCATACACATATCAAATCAAGTTCTAAGATTCTTTCCATCACTTTCTTGCTTAAAAAAGTCACGTCTTGCAAAGTTGTGGAGTTAAAAATCTCATTCATTATTATGATTGATCGCGATGTTGCACATTCAAAAACAGAATGAATTCTTTTTAAATCATCTTCAAGTTTGCCGCGAAGATTTTCAACTTTTTCCGCCTTTTCAAATTGTGTAAAAATTTGATCGAAGAGAAAGAGTTGCGCTTGCCGTCCCGGAACCGGGCATCCAATATTTGCAAGGTAATGCAATTGTCCAAAGGTTCGAGCAAAGGTTGTTTTACCGCCTTGATTTGGACCCGTTACAACAATTATTCTTTCTTTACTTCTCAAGTAAAAGTCATTACAAACTATCGGTAAATTATTTCCGGTAAGCTTTTGCGCTAATGCTAAATCGAATCCTTCGTAATTATATATTTCCTTCGAAGCGCTCGTAATTTTTGGGAAGCAAAACTGCAAGTTATTGCGCTTAAATTTTTCGATGTATTCTATGTATGCAATATAAAAATGTATTTCACGATCAAAATCTGCAACAGTTTCATCAATAAAGCCTGCCTGTCCGGTAGGCAGGTTGGCGTAGATAGTGCAAAAATTTTCAAGTCTTGAAAACAAATCGGGATGTAATTGAGCGACAAACTCCAAAATTTTTGCTTCAATGTGATTCATACTTTCAATTGACGAATCATATTTAACCAAGTAGTCACTCACAGCGCCTTGTCTGAATTTTTCGAAAGTCTCGTTAATTTCTTCGCTGTAGTCTTTCTCTTCAGTATAATGCTGAACCGTAAAAGCGCCTTCGTTTATTATGATGCGATATTTTACTTTTGTCAAATCTTCTTTCAATTTGTTAGCTTCATCAATTATGGTATTGAAGTCCACGCCGGCAGAATAACTTGTTAGAAACTTACTAAAAGAATTAAAACCCCTTGAGTTCAACGGCGCAGAAGTTATGCTGGTTGCAAAATCTTTAATTGCCCGGCAATAAGTTTCTGCAGCATATAGAAACCAAACCTCTTTTTGATATTTATAATTTAGATTCTCTGATAACTTTTGAAGTCTGCGCACTTCCCGCATCTGTTCTGTAAATAATTTTACGTGCTGGTACAACAACTCGT
>JAJYMU010000046.1 GCA_021786655.1 Bacteroidota bacterium | reverse complement strand
TCTTAGCAACGCCTTTTCCTTCGAAAGCATAACCGGTAATATCCAGCTCAAGCAAGTCTCCTTTTTTCAAGATTCACCCTTTTGTAGAAGCATTGAAACGAAGCCGATGTATTTATCGCCGCCCAACTTTAGGTAAACGTTCGATTCGTGGCTGACTTTATTGAGAAGTTTTTTATAATAACTTTTTTCGCGGTCGCTTAGATTTTCTTTCGTCCCCTTTAGAAGCGAGACGGTCTGAGAATAATAATCCCCAAGTGTGTCTGAGAAATTCTGTTTCTCAACAATTGATAATTTTCTCTCTTCATAATATTTCTGTAAATCATCAATGAAAAGAGGAAGCAGATTTGAAGAATCGAAAATGTCAGTTATAAATTTCGGAACTTCCTTTTTCAGCGAAACAATTTCTCCAACGCAAAAAAATCCGCCAGGTTTTAGTATTCGTTTTATCTCTTTGATGATTTTGTTTCTGTTGGTTAATGAAACCGACGCCTGTGCGTAGATCAGATCGAAAGAACCGGCATCGAAATCGGTGATTTCAAAATTCATTAAGCTGGCTTTTACATTAGACTCATCGCCGAGAATTAAATTCGAACTCATAAGCGATTCATAGTCTTCAACGATCAAATCAACATCACATGAATATTGTTTAGCCAAATCCTTTGCTATCTTCTCGCTGCCGGACCCAATTACCAAAGCATGTTTAGCTTGTATTGATGCGTTCTTCCGAAGGAAGTCGAGTTGTTTGCCTAATCCCGGCAATAATATTTTTGAAACGGAGGACATTACTTTAGAACAATCATCTTTTTGGTTGACGAATAAGCACCAGCGGTTAATCTGTAAAAGTAAACGCCGCTGGATAATTGTGAATTAATAATTGAGAATTGAGAATGATGTACTCCGGCACCTTGGTATTCGTTGATCAATGTTGCGGTTTCTCTTCCAAGCATATCGTAAACTTTTAGACTTACGTTTTCCGCGACAGGCAATTGATATCCAATAACCGTTTCCGGGTTAAATGGATTTGGATAATTCTGTTCCAATTGAAAAGTAATTTGACCAACCGTAGATGAAGACACGCTCGACGCAACCGGCATTGGCGGGCTTCCGGCATTAACCCAAGCCGTATAGATTAAACTTGCCAATTTATTAGAGGCGTTCTTAAATAAATTTGTAGTAAATGAACCCGTCAATTCCCAAAGTTTTTGATAGTATGCATCGCTTTTGGTATCACTCGAAACTGCTTTTGCTTGAATATCATCCGCAAGAACTGAATCAACATACTGGTAGTTGTTATAAATTGTAGAAAAAACAAAATCAGGTATGTTAGTAATGAATTGAACACTATCCCCCGAATAGATTATTTGCGACTGATATTTTTTAAGCATGTCAGTCTCATACCTTGAATGAAGTCCCCCTGGATTATAATTCTTAGTAATATGAAGGGGTTGGTGAGAATCGGCAACATAATGGCCTAAATCAGCCGTAACTAAAACTGCATTATTCCAATCTTTTCTTTCAAAACATTTTTGTAAAGAGTCATAAGTTGCAACAATAGCCCATGGCAAGATTCCTCCACTAGTTACAAACAAAGAACCGTGAGCGGCAACTACAGAATCATAATCTTGACTAATCGCTCCGGTTGCAACAAACTCCGGATAATTATCGATATCAATAAAATGTTTTGGCGATTCAGTCGGGTCGGCATTTTTTCGATTGTCGGCATCAGATGCGTGCAAATAAAGAGGATCTGCCCAACTAAGAAAATCCTTCATTTGCGTAGGAAATGAAAGAACGGAATTTTTATTGATAATTTTATGCCCGGTACTTCCCCACCCGCATAAAATTAAAGTAAGTAATATTAAGACAGGTGCTAATAAATTATTCCTAACAGACTTCGTAATCAGCGATGCTTCAGATGGCAATATTTTTCTTATTATTTTTGTCATAGCCGTAATTACAGTAGAAACATTTTTGTTTTTAGATAAGTCAAAAATACAAAACTTTTCTTTCGATATATCTGTTTAATTGATCGGACACGTTATGAAAAAACTTTTGCCAATAATTGTTTTAACACTCCTCCTGTTGACCGGTTGCGGAGAAAAACTTCCAGTCGTCGAAAATTTCTCAAACAATCATTATCAACTGGTAAATCAAAAGAGCGAACCGATTGTCTTCCCGGATTTTGTTAAAGGTAAGATCGTCGTTATGAATTTCATTTTTACAAACTGTCCAGATATCTGTCCGTTGAGCACCAACAACATGCGTCTTATACAAGAACGCCTGAATAAAGAAAGAATTAAAAATGTTCAGTTCGTTTCAATGAGTTTCGATCCGAACAACGACACGCCGGAAGTTCTAACTAAATTTGCAGACATACGCGGTCTGGATTTAAGCAACTGGACATTCTTAACCGGACGGAAATCCGTAACTGATTCCGTTATCCACCAAGCAAACGTTATTGCCGTGCCGAACGATTCAACCGTGTTTAAGGACGGAAGGAAAATTTACTATTATATTCATACGGATAGAATTTCTTTGATTGATAACGAAGGACGGATTAGAAAAAATTATATTGGCAGCAAAATCAATATTGATGAAATAGTTAATGACATAAAAAAACTAATGTAAAGAGAACGGAGTAAAAAATGAAAATAAAAACCGTATTGCTTCTGTTGATCTTTTCGGGATTGGTATTCAGTCAAACCAAAATAGAAATTAAAAACGCATGGATTCGTCCAGCGGCAAAAGGCGCAAACAGCGCACTTTTCTTTACCATTGTAAATAACGGAACCAAGTCAGATACACTTACTGCCGCAGAATCTAAACTTGCCGACATCGTTGCCGTGCACGAAACATACAAGAAAGACAACGACAAAATGGGAATGCGGGAGGTCGAGTTTGTTGCAGTTGCCGCAAAATCAAAAATTGAATTCAAACCTGGCGGTCTTCATGTGATGCTGATTGATGCTCAAAAAGATTTTAAAATTGGCGATCAGCTTAATGCCGTTTTGAAATTCAAACATGCCGGCAAAATAAAAGTGAAAGCCGTTGTTCAAGACATGCCGCTCGTGAGTGGAATGAAACATTAATTTATAAATTAAACCCGCTCTGAAACGAACGGGCTTGATTTAATTCCTATTTGGTTGTTTCCTTTATCCAGTCACCGATAATCTTCAATGCTTCGGGTGCAAAAGTTTCTTCTATGTTTCCGTATTCCGAAGGCGAGCCTGTCTTTGAATGTTGGAAAAGATGATTCAACCCCGGCAGCTCAACCGTTTTGAAATTTTTGTTTCCGCCGGTTTTTAATGCTTCTTCAATTCCTTTCAAATCTTCTTTCGGAGGAACTTGTAAATCTTTTTCACCGTTCAAAGCCAGTACGGGAATTTTCACTTTTTCTAAGACTGGTTTCGAATCGTACTTTAGAAAATATCTAAACCACGGACTCAACAAAGTTTTTACACTTCTATCAAACATTGCTTTGCTGTTCTCGGGACTCTTCTTCTCAGAATCCGGCAAACTTTCAAAATCTTTCTGATACAATTCTTCGAGTTGTTTGTACGCGGTTAAACTATCCGGCGAGTTTACAACTATCTCATAGGCTTCTTTGTTTTGCTTAACGCTCTTCGCCAATTTTTCCGGATCGGTTCCCTCGGCTTTTAAGATTAATTCTGTTTGAAGAACCAGAAGATCCTTGCCGGTTAACCCGGGACCAGCCAACAAAACGATGAACGCAACATCGTCGGAATTTACAGCAGCCATCGGTGCAATCATTCCGCCTTCACTGTGACCGATGATTCCGATTTCGTTGCCGTTAATCTCGCTGCGGGTTTTTAGATACTCAACTGCGGAGATTGCATCGGTGGTAAAATCTGCAGACGTTGCGCCTGCAAAATTTCCTTTCGACTTTGCTATGCCCCGGTCATCAAAACGAAGAACTGCAATTCCGTTTCGCGTTAAATAATCTGCAATAACTAAAAAAGGTTTGTGATTGAAAATTGTTTCATCTCTGTCTTGCGGACCGGAACCTGTAACCATAACGACTGCCGGAAATTTTCCTTCACCGTTAGGAATTGTAAGCGTACCGGCTAATTGTATATCTGCCGTTGGATTGTTGAATACAACTTCTTCCGCTTTGTACGGAAACGGTTCGTGCGGTGTTTGCGGTCTTTTTACCTCGGTTAACTTTTCAACTTTCTTCAAGTTAAGCGGAAGCGACATCTGCATTTGCGTCCACTTGCCGACAGAAACCATGCTGTCTTTCTCAATCTTTCCTGTATAATTCCCCCTGATTGAGGGTACGTCGAATTTCAAGCTGTCGTCTGTTAGTGTAATAGAACCAACCGGAATATTGGTTGCACCTTGATCTGGACTATCCATGAACGCGCCTTTAGATCCGTCATCGTTCTTATAAATTTTTAGTACTAATCTCAAAGAAATTGCAGAGATTTTAAGACTGCCTTCCCAATAGCCGGTAAAGTTTTTTGTCTGTTCATTCTGGCAATACATTTGAATTGTCATCAGCGCCGACATAACGATTACTAATAATTTTTTCATCTGCTTTCCCCTTCTCATTTATTATTGATTTGTGCCGCCGTCGGTTGTGTCCTGATCATTCGCACTATTAGTTTCTTTTAATCTACCGCTCTTGCGCAGCGCGTCTTTTAGAACATATTCTATTTGTCCGTTGATACTTCGCAGTTCATCTGCAGCCCACTTTTCAAAAGCATTGTATAAACTTTCGTCAATCCTCAACAGAAATTTTTTCTTTTCAGCCATCTCTTCTCTTCATGTGTTAATGATGCCTCGCTTGGCGGCTTTGTTCTATAGCAACAATATACATAAGCATAACTATCCACGGGTATTTGTCGATCACTTCCGATTTCTTTTCGATTGTAACTTCCGCCTTATCTCCAATTGCAATTTTCATCTTTATCCGGACAAACGCTTCATCCTGTTCATTTGTTATCTCGCAAAATTTTTTGAAAAGATGAGGCACAATTTTAAGATTTTCTCCCATGGGCAATGAAAGCGTTCCACGGCTTCGTAATCCATCTCTTTTAAAAGTTGCGAAAGGCATTTCGTAACCGGCTTCTCGAATCTCTAAAGCAGTTTTCCAAAAACTCGGTTTATATATTTCCCAATTCTTTCCTAAGATAGATACATACCATGTCATTCCGAAAAGTCCTTTCTGCTGCATGCTGTCGATTAACTCATCACCCGCCCGCAGCTCGTGAATCCTTTTGAAGAAAGACGGCTGAACGAATTTAATTTCTTCGCCGAAATATTCCGAAAACGCTTTCATAATTCTCCCAAATAGAAAATGGAGAATTTAATTCTCCATTCTCAACCTGCCTACCGGCAGGCAGGTTCGCAATTATCAATTAATAGAGACTTCCCGCATTAATAACCGGCTGTGCCTGAACTTCCGAAACCAACGCAACCATTAGGTTATTCACCATCGTCGCTTTCTTTTCGTTATCAAGATCAACAATGTGCTGCTCGCTTAACGCCTTCAATGCCATATCAACCATACCTACGGCGCCTTCAACTATTTTTGTTCTTGCAGCAACAACTGCTTGAGCTTGCTGACGACGCAACATTGCCTGTGCAATTTCCGGAGCGTAAGACAAGTGACTTATTCTTGATTCCAATATTTCAACACCTGCAACTTCCAATCTTGTTTGAACTTGTTTCTTCATCGCCTCTGATATTTCCAGCTGATTCCCAACCAGAGAAAATTTATCATGCTCGGATGAATCATAAGCATATTCGGTTGCAAGTCCGCGTATGGCAGTTTCACTTTGTATCGCGACAAACTCTTCATAATTCTGAACATCAAAGAGAGCACGTGCCGGATCGACAACACGCCATACAACAACGGCTGCTATTTGAATTGGGTTGCCGTGAAGATCGTTTACTTTAATTGTCTCGCTCTGAAAATTTCTGATCCTCAGAGTAATTTTTCTTCTTGTTGTGAAAGGATTTGCCCACCAGAATCCGGATTCTCTTACCGTTCCAAGATATCTGCCGAATAGGACCAACACACGTGAGTCGTTTGGCTGAACTATGAAAAATCCGTTCGTCGCTAGAGCTATTACGAGCAAGAGAGGTATGAAAAACCAGAGAACGCCGGGCGCTTCATTCTTTATTCCTCCACGCAACAAAAGGATTTCAACAACAACGAGAACTAACCAGAAAAGTACCGCGATAAAACCGTTGATCTTTAATGCTTGTTTTTCAGTTATTGCTTCCATTTTCCAACTCCTAATTTTGGCTATCAGAATGATATCATATTGGTATCATAAAGTCAAGAGAAATTTTCTATCATCACTGAAGAATTTAATTAGTGCCGTTATAGCAGTAAATTTCTGGAATTATATTTTCTGCATCCTCGCTTTTGACTTGGAGTGCAAATAATTACCGCTTTAGCAGAAATTATACTTGATTATTATATTTGAATCATTATTTTAGACATCAAACAAGAATAAATTACTGCTACGACGGGAAAAATGAGCAATCAAAACATCATATCGAAAACTATCCGGTTTCATAGAAAGAAAAGCGGGCTGACTCAAAAGCAGCTTGCGGAAATAGCCGGGGTCGGCAAGAGCGTAATATTTGATATTGAGAAAGGAAAAAAAACCGTTCAACTCGACACGATTCTAAAAATTTTAGGTGCGCTGAATATCTCCTTCCGTCTTGAAAGTCCGATCATTCATTTAATGGAAACGGAAAATGAGAAGAGCTAAAGTTTACAACTTTGGGATAGAGGCAGGCATTCTTGAAGAAACCGAAAAAGGAAAAGCGTACAAGTTCGTTTACAACGACGGCTACAACGGTCCGCCCGTTTCTCTTACATTGCCGGTTGAACAAAAAGAATTTTCTTTCAATAAATTTCCGTCTTACTTCGACGGACTTCTTCCCGAAGGAAATCAACTCGAAAGTTTGATCAGACAAACTAAAACAGACCGCGGCGATCACTTCTCTCATCTTGTAATTGTTGGAAAAGATCTTGTGGGTTCGGTTACCGTTGAGGAAGTTTTATGAACCGGTGTCCAATTACATATGAACTGTTCGGCGAAAAAAAATATTCCGAACGCGGATTGAAACTTCTCAACCCGACGTTAAAACATTTACACGACCTCGAGCTTACGCAGGAAGAATTGGTAAGGGAATCGAATGCGAGGGCGATAAAACTTTCCATACAAGGCGTTCAGCCGAAGTTGAGCGCGCGTTTGAATGTAACCGAGCAAAAATTCGAAATTGTTGACCGCAACGGCACATTCATTTTCAAACCGCAGAATAATCTTTACGCAGAGCTTCCGGAAAACGAAGACCTTACAATGCGTCTTGCCGAAAAGATCGGCATCGAAATACCGCTTCACGGAATGGTCTATTCCAAAGAAGGAAAGCTTACATATTTTATCAAACGGTTTGATCGCTATGGAAAAAACAAAAAACTTTCGGTTGAAGATTTTGCACAGCTTGCCGGACTTACGCGCGATACAAAATACGATTACAGCATGGAAAAACTTGTTGCGGTAATCGATTGGCATTGTACGTTCCCCGCGCTTGAAAAGTTGAAACTCTTCCGCATAACTCTTTTCAGTTATCTTACCGGTAATGAAGACATGCATCTAAAAAATTTTTCTTTGATCTCGCGTGAAGATAAAATAGAATTATCACCGGCATATGATCTTCTTAATACAACCATTGCGATTGCCAATCCGCAAGAAGAATTTGCGCTTCCACTGAACGGCAAGAAGAACAATCTCACTTCCAACGACTTGATTAAATATTGGGGCAAGGAAAGATTACGGCTTTCCGAAAAAAGTGTTTCGAACACGGTAGAGAAAATCGAGTCTTCTCTAAATGATTGGCATGAATTGATTGGTATAAGTTTTCTTTCCGGCGCCATGAAAGAGAAATATACTTCGCTGCTTAAGGACCGTAAAAAAATTCTATTCGGATAAGAAAACAGAGACGCATCGCCCACCCCAGATGCGGGCAAGTGGTTCGTCTCGGAAATTGGAGACGTTCCATGGAACGTCTCTACGCAAACGTTTTTTTGTAAAGACGATGCAAGCATCGTCTCGGGAATCCGGAACGGTCACAGACCGTTCCCTACATTTTCGTGTAATATTCTTTGTCGCGATTTCTGTATAGACGCATCGATGAGACGTTTAGGAAATAGGAGACGCTCCATCCTGCAAAAAGCACGGGGCAAGCCGGAACGTTCTACGGAATGTTTGATAAGCAGCCTCGCCGCATCCAGCTAAAGCGAAAAGAATTAAAAATGCGTATTATACTTTCAGAAAATTGCCGCTTTAAAAATTATTTGTTATGCCGCTTACAAAATTATTCATTGATTTCAACTCTTACTTCGCTTCAATTGAACAGCAGGAAAATCCAAAACTGCGCGGCAAACCCGTGATAGTTGTTCCTACGGATGCAAATACGACGTGCGCTATTGCCGCAAGCTACGAAGCAAAAAAACTAGGGATAAGGACCGGAACAATTGTTGGCGAAGCTAAAAAAATGTGTCCCGGCTTGAAAATAGTTTTGGCCCGCCACCGCCTATATATTGAATATCATCATAAACTCGTTGAAACGGTACACACATGTATCCCGGTTGATATGGTTCATTCGATAGATGAAATGTCATGCACTTTGATAGGCAAGCAATGTCAAAAAGAAAACGCAATTGAGTTGGCGCAGCATATAAAGAAAACGATCAAAGAAAAAGTCGGCGAGGTAATTCGCTGCTCAATTGGAATTGCGCCGAATTTATTCCTTGCAAAAACGGGTACTGATATGCAAAAGCCTGACGGACTTGTTGTGATTGAGGAAAAAGATTTGCCGCAGATTCTCTATAAGCTCGAGCTGAAAGAACTTTACGGAATCGGAAGAAGAATGGAGCCACGCCTCCGCTTGTTTGGAATTGACACGGTAGAAAAATTATGCGCCGCAAACAAAACAACGCTTCGTAAAGTCTGGGGCGGAATAGAGGGTGAAAGAATGTATTCGCAGCTTCGCGGTGAAGTTGTTCAACGTCCGCCGACTCACCGGTCAACAATTGGACACTCGCATGTTTTGGAACCGTCGCTCAGAACGCAGGAAGGAGCTTACGGAGTACTGAATAGACTGGTTCAGAAAGCCGCTACAAGAATGAGGTATCTTGGTTACGTCGCCGGGGGAATGTACATCGGTGTTAGATATATAGGAGGTAAGCGTTGGCATGATGATTCAAGTTTTTCTCACACGGAAAACACAACAGAATTATTGCGCGTTTTTGACAACTTATGGTCAAACCGTCCTTTCGATAACTTAAAACCGTTAGCTGTGGGCGTTACTTTGTTTAAATTGTTGGAGTGGGATCAAAACACGCCTTCATTTTTTGAAGAGTACGATAAGATGCGCTCGTTAAATAAAGCCGTGGATAAACTCAACCGGCTATACGGCAGCACTTCTGTTTATTACGCGGGTTCTCAAAAGGCACTCAAATCTGCGCCGATGAGAATTGCTTTTACGCAAATACCCAATCTCGAAATAGAAAACGACGAGAAAAAAATAAAACTCATCAGGCGCAGAGGAAAGTAGCATCAAATATTTACGCCAGGTTTTTTACCAGGGAAGGTTCATGACAGAGAAGAAAAAAGTATTAGCTATATGCGGAAGCACAAAGAAGGCATCGCTTAATCTTAGTTTAATAAATGCTCTTGCCGAAATTACGAAAGAACAGATTCACACGGAGATATTCACCGGCACATGTTCTCTTCCCCACTTCAATCCGGAATTAGATAACGACACGCCGCCACAAGCCGTCGTAGATTTTCGGAACCAACTTAATGAAGCAGACGGGGTTTTGATTTGCACGCCGGAATACGCAATGGGTGTTCCGGGCACATTAAAGAATGCAATCGATTGGACTGTTTCATCTGCCGAGTTTTATCGTAAACCCGTTGCGCTAATTACAGCATCAACTCTCGGGCACAAGGGGCATCAAGCTTTGATGGAGACGCTCAAAATTATCGGATCAAATATTACGGATGATACACATCTGGTGATTTCAGCGATCAAAACAAAAGTTACTTACGACAACAAAATAATCGATACCGAAACATATAGCAGTGTAACTAAATTGATGAACGCTTTTGAAGCTCTGCTAAATAACGACCGAAAATTAAACATCATCTAGTTATATTTGTGCCGTTTATTTTCAAAAACGATCAACAACCGGAGAATTGATGAAAAGGTTTTTGTTAGCAGTTGCAGCGGTGGCTCTACTCTATTCATGCTCGGCTCAAAAAGAAATTGTTAAGAAGGAAGAAAAGCCGCCGGTGATCGTGGAGAAAAAAAGAACACTGGGATTTTCATTCGAGATAGAAAAACCGAAAACAAATTCTTCATTGCGCGGAATCTCTGTTGTTGATTCATTAACTGTTTGGGCGTGCGGATCGAAAGGAACCTTTGTACACACATTCGACGGCGGTGAAACTTGGCACGAAGGAAAAGTAAAAGGTTTCGAAGCGCTCGATTTCCGCGACGTCGAAGCGTTCGACAAAAATACCGCAATAATTATGAGCGTTGATGCACCGGCATTCTTTTTCAAAACTTACGACGGCGGTAAAACATGGAAACGAAAATATATGAACCGCAATCCGAAAATATTTTTTGACGGAATGGCTTTCTGGGACGAGAAAAACGGAATCGCATTCAGCGATCCGATCGACGGAAGATTTTTTATCGTTGTTACAAAAGACGGCGGTGAAACATGGAAAGAAATCCCTTCTATAAATATTCCGGCGGCATTGCCGGGTGAAGGAGCGTTCGCTGCGAGCGGTACTGCAATCTCCGTTAGTG
>JAJYMU010000136.1 GCA_021786655.1 Bacteroidota bacterium | reverse complement strand
GTGATCAGTAATAGGTTGTACGCTCATCTGTACCTCCTATTGGTTTCTGGATTTAGATTAGAAGATAAAAGTAGAACAAACTTAGCGGGAAATTCTCTACCGAAAGATACGGAAAAATGGTCAGAATTTCATTTTAATCGTAATCAACTAGTTTCCAAATTTAATTTTGCAACACCGTAATTTTTTATTGATTCTCGCGATGAACTACCATTGCTGAAGCTTGAGTTCCGGCAAGAATCAGCATCTCGGCAATATTCACGTTTGCCGGACGGCTTGCGCAGAAAACAACAGCATCTGCAATATCGTCTCCGGTCAACGGGTCAACACCTTTATAAACGTTCTTTGCTTTCTCTGCATCACCGCGGAATCTTATCATGCTGAAATTAGTTTCAACCATGCCGGGATCGATTGTGCTGACGCGAATATGTTTTTCGACAAGGTCCATGCGCAAAGATTTTGTAATCGCATCAACGGCAAATTTTGTCGCGCAGTAAACCGCGCCTTTCGGATATGCTTCGTGTCCGGCTAACGAACCGATGTTAATTATGTGACCGCTCTCGCGCTCAACCATTCCTTTCACGACGGCATGCGTTACATACAACAACCCTTTAACGTTAGTGTCTATCATCGCGTCCCATCCTTCGGGATTGTCTTCATAAAATTTATCGAGACCGATTCCGAGTCCGGCATTGTTTACGAGGATATCAATCTTCTTAAATTCTTCCGGCAGAGATTTGATTGAATTATCAACTTCCGCTTTATTCTGCACATCAAGTTTAAAAGTGTGCACCTTCACGCCGAATTTATTTCTGATGTCTTTGCCGATTTGCTCTACCAATGAAAGTCTTCGCGCGCTGATTATCAGGTTTGCGCCTTCCGCTGCAAATGCGTAAGCGCATGATTTACCAATGCCTGAAGTAACGCCGGTAATGAAAACGTTTTTATTTTTTAACGATGCCACATCAACCTCACAAAATTTTTCAATAGTGTTGCAAAGTTAAGATAAATCGATGAAATCAGAAAAACGAACCGCGTTTTTGATAATCGGATTTTTGTATCGGTTCGAAAAATATTTTCATGGGGAATAAGTCGATAATGTGTCGGGGATTCTTTAACTTTGAATCGGAATTCTTTCCGGTCATTAATTTAAATTCACTTGGAACAATTAGAAATTCTAGAAAGGAAAACAGACTCCAAACTTTTGTGCTATCATTGCGGCGATGAGTGCCAAGATGATTCCATTTCTATTGGCGAAAATTTTTTTTGCTGCAATGGATGCATGACCGTTTATCAAATCCTAAACGAAAGTAATCTTTGCGATTACTATGCGATCGATCAAACTCCCGGCGTCAGCCGTAAACATCACATCAAAAGAAATTATGATTTCTTAAACGACTCCGACTTAAAACATAAACTGATTGATTTCACCAACGGCGAGAAAACCACAATCACTTTCGAAATCCCGCAGATGCATTGCAGTTCGTGCATCTGGATTCTCGAAAACCTTTACAAACTTGACGACGGGATTGTCTCTTCAAAAGTAAATTTCCTCCAGAAAAAAATTTATCTGCAATTTCTCGAAAACAAAACTTCGCTTCGGAAGATTGTTGAGCTGCTGGATTCAATCGGGTATGAACCACAGCTCAATTTGGACGAGAAGAACGAAGAAAAATCCAAGAGCGAATACAAAAAACTTTATTACAAAATTGGCGTTGCCGGTTTCTGCTTCGGCAACATTATGCTTCTAAGCTTTCCGGAATATCTTTCTGTCTCGTTGAGCGAGCAAGAAAATCTTAAACATCTTTTCGCTTATATAAATATTGTTCTGGCTCTTCCGGTTTTCTTTTTCAGCAGCAGCGATTATTTTATCTCTGCGTGGAAAGGATTGAAGAAAAAGATTGTCAACATTGATGTTCCGATTGCTCTTGGTATTTCAGTGCTGTTCCTCAGAAGTTTGGTCGAAATAATTTTTCTTCACGGCGCCGGCTACCTCGATTCGCTTTCCGGACTTATATTTTTTCTTCTTGCCGGAAAATTGTTTCAGAATAAAACTTACGACACCCTTAACTTTGAGCGTAATTACAAATCATATTTCCCCATAGCTGTCACTATTCGCAAAGACTGTAGAGAAACCACAATCCCCGTTGAGAAACTGGCTGTTGGAAACAGATTAATTATACGGAACAACGAATTAATCCCTGCCGACGCAGTTTTGATTAAAGGTGAAGCAAATATTGATTACGGTTTCGTTACAGGCGAATCAATTCCGGTTCATCTTAAAAATGGTGAAATGATTTATGCCGGCGGAAAACAAATCGGAAGCGCAGTTGAAGTTGAAACCGTCAAAGATGTTTCTCAAAGTTATCTCACGCAGCTATGGAACAATAAAGCTTTCCACGAGGAACGGGAATCAAGAATTACTTCGCTCGCAAACACCATCAGCAAACATTTTACGTTTGCGGTTACAGCGATTGCCGTTGCCGCCGGTTTGTACTGGCTGCCGAACTATAACACGGCGTTCAATGCATTTACAGCTGTGCTGATCATCGCATGCCCATGCGCTCTAGCGCTTTCAACTCCATTCACATTGGGAAACGCGCTGAGAATATTCGGCAGAAACAAATTCTATTTAAAGAACACGCATGCTATCGAGAAACTTGCTTCGGTAGAAATGATAGTCTTCGATAAAACCGGCACGATAACTGAGAACGGGGCGGCACACGTTCAGTTTGTCGGCAGTGATTTATCCCACGAAGATAAGATGTTGATTAAATCTGCCGCGCGAAATTCTTCTCATCCGTTGAGCAGAGCTGTTTTTAATTTTCTTGATACAGTTGAAATAAAAAATCCGGATTACTATGACGAGCAGACCGGCGGCGGAATACATGCTGTAATCGAAAATCGTGATGTTAAAATCGGTTCGGCTGGATTTGTAGGTCACAACAGATCAAACTCAGGTAACAATCTCACCACTCAAGTTTACGTTTCGATTGACAACGACTTCAAAGGATTTTTCAGCATAACAAATAAATACAGGCAAGGTTTGGAAGATGTTATCTCCGGTCTTGAGCGGGATTACGAACTTGCACTGCTTTCCGGCGATAACGAAGGTGAAAAGGAAAAGCTGAAAAAATATTTTGCACAAAACAACGAATTATATTTCCGGCAGTCGCCGCACGATAAACTGAAATTTGTTCAAGAACATCAGCGCTTGGGCAAAAAAATTATGATGATCGGCGACGGCTTGAACGATGCGGGCGCGTTAAAACAAAGTGATATCGGAATTTCTATTTCTGACGACACAAATAATTTTTCCCCGGCATGCGACGGCATTCTCGATTCGGTTTCATTCCACCGTATTAAAGATTTCATAGCTTTTTCCAGAACAAGCAAGAAGATCATTATTGCAAGTTTTATATTATCTTTCATTTACAATTTAATAGGATTGAATTTCGCATTTCAAGGATTGTTATCGCCGCTGATTGCTGCGATATTGATGCCGATTAGTTCTATCTCTGTCGTCCTTTTCACAACCGCAGCAACAAACATAATAGCAAAACAACGAGGTTTAATCTAATGTCTGTGGTCGTGGTATTAATTGGCGCTAGTCTTTTGGTTGCAAGCGGATTTCTAATTGCATACTTGTGGGCGGTAAAAAGCGGACAGTACGACGATAAGTACACGCCATCGGTTAGAATTTTATTTGAAAATCAGAAAACGGAATTCAAAAATAAGAAAGCAAATGACTTGAATAAGAAGATGGAAAAAGAAAACAGAAAGGAAGAAGAGAAGAAAAACATTCATTCTAATTCCTAACTTTCCACCTCAACTCGTGTCTTCGGCGAGGCGGACTACCTTCTGAATTCTATTTTCCAAATTCTGCTTCACACTTTTTCATAAATAATCAGAGGAGTTCTCTTCATGCATGTGGAGAAATTCAGTTACGATAATCAGATCGTCAAGCAATTCATAATTGCAACTGTAATCTTTGCGGTAGTGGGAATGCTTGTCGGTTTAATTATAGCAATTCAACTCTATGTACCCGAACTCAGTTTCGGAATACAGTATATAACTTTCGGAAGAATCCGGCCGCTGCATACCAACGCGGTGATCTTCGCATTTGTGGGCAACATGATGTTTGCCGGCATTTATTATTCGCTGCAGAGAGTGTGCAAAGCAAGATTGTGGAACGACTTCCTAAGTCAATTTCACTTTTGGGGTTGGCAGTTAATAATTGTTTTGGCAGCGGTAACTCTACCCCTCGGAATTACTACGAGCAAAGAGTATGCGGAACTTGAATGGCCTATAGATATTTTGATTGCGATCGTTTGGCTTTCGTTCGGCGCAAACATGTTCGGAACAATTATCAAACGAAGAGAGAAGCACATGTATGTTGCAGTTTGGTTTTACATTGCAACATTTGTAACCGTTACTGTGCTTCACGTTGTTAACTCAATCGAACTTCCGGTTTCACTTTTTAAAAGTTATTCGGTTTACGCCGGAGTTCAAGACGCGCTTGTTCAATGGTGGTACGGTCACAATGCCGTCGCATTCTTTCTAACAACTCCGTACTTGGGATTGATGTACTACTTCCTTCCAAAAGCGGCAAACAGACCGGTGTATTCTTATAGATTATCCATCCTTCACTTCTGGGCTTTAATTTTTATTTACATCTGGGCGGGTCCGCACCATCTTCTCTACTCTGCTCTGCCGGATTGGGCTCAATCATTAGGAACAGTTTTTTCGATAATGCTGATCGCTCCATCGTGGGGCGGAATGCTGAACGGATTGTTAACTCTGCGCGGTGCGTGGGATAGAGTTAGAGACGATCCGATTCTTAAATTTATGGTTGTTGCAGTTACCGCATACGGAATGGCAACCTTCGAAGGT
This sequence comes from Bacteroidota bacterium, assembly GCA_021786655.1. Taxonomy (GTDB): domain Bacteria; phylum Bacteroidota; class Ignavibacteria; order Ignavibacteriales; family Melioribacteraceae; genus Fen-1258. The sequence goes on along the minus strand of JAJYMU010000136.1, from coordinate 6,061 downwards.
CCGATGCTTTCGCTGAAAAATGTGAATGCGATCGCCCACTTCACCGACTGGATTATAGCGCATGTTCACGTCGGCGCGCTTGGATGGAACGGAATGCTTTCATTTGGAATTCTTTATTGGATGGTTCCAAAGCTTTGGAATACGGAACTATATTCAAAAAAATTGGCGAACACACATTTTTGGATTTCAACGCTCGGAATAGTTTTCTATGTAATACCAATGTACTGGTCGGGCATAACACAATCGTTCGGTCCCGTTCTTTTTAATCCGCTCGGGATGCTGCAGTATCCAAACTTTTTGGAAACGACGCTGCAAATAATTCCGATGTACATTATCAGATCGTTTGGCGGGCTGCTCTACTTCTCAGGATTAATCTTGCTCGCATACAATCTTGTGAAGACAGCCAAGCAAGGTACGTTTGTAAAAAATGAAGAAGCGGAAGCCTCGCCTTACGATAGAGATGCGGACAAACTGAAACGCGGAATGATTCACCGCTGGCTCGAAAAACGTCCGGTGAAGTTTGCTCTTCTTTCTGTTATCGTAATTCTCATCGGCGGTTTGGTTGAAATGGTTCCGACATTTTTAATCAAGTCGAACATTCCAACAATCGCCAGCGTTAAACCTTACACTCCGTTAGAACTGCAAGGAAGAGACATTTATATTCGCGAGGGATGCGTTTCATGCCATTCGCAGCTTGTGCGTCCGTTCAGATCAGAAACAGAACGATACGGCGAGTATTCAAAAGCCGGAGAGTATGTTTACGATCATCCTTTCTTGTGGGGATCAAAAAGAACGGGACCGGATTTAGCAAGAGAAGGCGGAAAGTATTCCAACCTCTGGCATTATTTGCACATGCAAGATCCTAGACAAATGTCGCCAGGTTCCATAATGCCCCGCTTCCCATGGCTGCTTACTCAAACGCTGGATACAACTACAACCGCAACAAAAATACGGGCGATGCGTTCACTCGGCGTACCGTACGAAGCGGGATACGATAGATACGCTAACATCGATCTTGCAAAACAAGCTGATGTTATCACACAAGACTTAATCAACAACGGCGTTCCGGCCGAACCGGATAAGGATATTATCGCGTTGATTGCTTATCTGCAGCGTCTCGGAACAGATATAAAAGTTAAAACAACTGCAACAAAGTAGAAGGTAAAAATGTTTTCCGAACATTTAAGCAAAATAGAAGGTATTGAAATATATCCGATCATATCGATGATCATTTTCATTAGTCTCTTCTTGTTTACTCTTGTATGGGTATTCAGATTGGATAAAAAATACATTTCCGAAATGGAAAACCTTCCGCTCGATTCTAATTTAGAAAACGAAAATAAATCAGAGATAAAAAATGAAGTCACAGAATAAAATTTGGTTCTCGATTTTGTTTTTAGCTGCAACGTTTACCGGTCATTCAAATTCGTGGGCAGTTCAAGTTCAAATCCAACCCGGCGGTTATGATCTTGATGCAATAATGAGAGTGATGACAGTGATTACATTACTTTTTATTGCCTTCGTTATCTGGCTGGCAGTTGTTTATTCCGAAAAGAATGACAATGAAGGAAGACTTTTCAAAAATCCGTTGAGCAACCTCAAAAAATATTTAGTGAGTTTACAGCCGATTGAAAAAGAAGCTGAGATTCTTCTGGATCACGATTTCGATGGGATCCGAGAACTCGATAGCCGTATTCCCCCTTGGTACAGTTTCCTTTTCTACGGCACAATTGTTTGGGGAATAATATACATGATGGTTTTTCACGTGTTCGGCAACGGACAAGTTTCATCGAACGAATACAATCAAGAAATGCAGCAAGCCGCTTTCGAGCGACAGCTTCTCATAAAATCCGGCGCATTCATTAGCGAAGCGACCGTTACGCAGCTAACAGACCCGGCAGCTCTAAGCGAAGGTAAAGAAATATTTCAAAAGGATTGCGTCACATGTCACGGTCAAAACGCTCAAGGTGTAGTTGGTCCCAATCTAACGGACGATTACTGGATTAACGGCGGCGGCATAAAAAATATTTTTAGAACAATTACTAACGGCGTTCCGGCCAAAGGAATGATCAGCTGGCAGACACAGCTCGATCCGAAAAAAATTCAAACTGTTGCCAGTTACGTTATGTCTTTGCACGGTACAAATCCGCCTAATGCGAAACCGCCGCAAGGAGAAAAGTGGGAGGAACCAAAAACTGATTCTGCAAATGCACAAAAATAATTTATGAACGAGAGTAACTTTACTAAAGAAGAAGAATTCCGCGACTCGCTTGCTACTGTAACTAAGGAAGGAAAACGGAAATGGGTTTTTCCCAAAAAACCTTCGGGAAAATTTCATCATGCGCGGATAGTAGTCAGCATTTTCTTGGTGGCATTTTTGTTTGCAGCACCGTTTATCAAGATCAATGGTCATCCGTTTATTCTTCTCAATGTGCTTGAAAGAAAGTTTATCATTTTCGGAATTCCGTTTGGTCCACATGACATGTTCTTATTCGCATTAACGATGATCGCGCTAATAGTTTCGATATTTCTATTCACGGTAGTGTACGGCAGATTGTTCTGCGGCTGGATTTGTCCTCAAACCGTTTTTATGGAAATGGTATTCCGCAAAATTGAATATTTTATCGAAGGCGATGCTGCCAAACAACGAGCGCTTAAAAACGCTCCGTGGAATGCCGAAAAACTTTTCAAGAAGTCGTCGAAACAGATAATCTTTTTCGGCTTGTCGTTTCTCATCTCCAACATTTTTCTTTCTTACATAATCGGCGAGCATGAACTCTTTCAATACATCAAAGACACACCAACAGAACATTTTTCAACTTTTCTCGCAGTTCTAATTTTCTCTGGAATATTTTACTTTGTGTTTGCTTCGTTCCGTGAGCAAGCGTGTACACTCGTTTGTCCGTACGGAAGACTTCAGGGAGTAATGCTGGATCAAAATTCGATTGTAATTCATTACGATTACAAACGGGGCGAGCCGCGCGGAAAAATCAAAAAAAATTCCAACCAAATTTCCGGCGATTGTATCGATTGCCATTTATGCGTTGATGTTTGTCCGACAGGCATAGACATTCGAAATGGAACACAGCTTGAGTGTGTTAACTGCACCGCTTGCATTGATGCATGCGACGACGTTATGGAAAAGGTAAAACGCCCGAAAGGTTTGATCCGGTACGCCTCGAAAAACGGAATTGAAACCGGCAAGCAACCGATTTTCAAACCGCGCACAATTGGCTACACCGTTGTGCTCGTTCTGCTTGTAACACTTATTTCATATATACTTGCCACGCGCTCCGATGTTGAGTTAAGTATTCTCCGCACACCCGGCATGTTTTTCCAGGAACAACCCGGCGATAAAATCAGCAACATTTACGATGTGAAAATTATCAACAAAACATTTAATGCTTTGCCGGTGAAGCTATCTCTGCAAAACTTACAAGGAGAAATAAAATTGCTCGGTAATGATTTGAATGTTGGACCACAAGGCGTAGCGGAAGGAAAATTTCTAGTCATACTTCCGAAATCTGAGATCAAACAATTGAAAACAAATTTTAAGATTACAGTTACGTCGGAAGGAAAAACTATCAACGTAATACAAACTGCATTTTTAGGGAGAGTAAACTGATGAAAATTTCTTGGGGCGTAAAAATCGCCGCAACTTATATTTTTTTCGTGGTCGCTGTTTTGGTTCTTGTGGTAATTTTTATGAATCAAGACGTTGGACTTGTTACCAAAGATTATTACGCTAAGGAGATCAAATACCAGGAGCAGATTGATAAGGAGAATAGAGCCAAAGAACTACCCGAACAGCTAAACATAAATTTGGAATCTGGAATCGTGAAATTATCATTCCCAAAAATTTTTAGACCGACCGAGATTGGCGGAACAATTCAGTTTTACAGACCGGCGGATAAGACAAAAGATTTTGCTGTGAACATCACACTTGATTCTACTCACACACAAAGTTTTAGAACGACTAATCTTGAAAAAGGATTGTGGAAAGTTCAAGTGGATTGGAACGCTAAAGGAAATACTTACTTCAACGAAAAAATAATAATGACGGATTGAGATGGAAGTTTGGACCGGGTTTGCAGTAGGATTATTGGGGAGTTTACATTGCGTTGGAATGTGCGGTCCCATTGTTCTCGCTCTACCTGTTTTCGGCGAGAGCCAATTTAAAATTATGCTGGGACGCATACTGTATAATTTGGGCAGAGTAGTTACGTACAGTTTTATAGGCGCAATGTTCGGTTTGTTCGGTAACAGGTTGGTTTTGTTCGGGCTTCAGCAGAACCTCTCTATAATTCTCGGTGCGATTATTATGATTTATATCCTTACGCCGAGAAAAATAAAAACAAAAGTTTCAGAATTAAAATTTTATAAAAACATAACAACTTTCATCAAAACAAATTTCTTCCGTCTCGCTTCGCGAAAAAATGCTTCATCGCTGTTCGCAATCGGATTGCTGAACGGACTGTTGCCGTGCGGTTTTGTTTACGTCGGAATTGCGGGCGCTATTTCAACCGGAGATGTTTTAAGCGGAACACTTTATATGGCGTTGTTCGGACTTGGAACGCTGCCGATCATGTTCGCAACCGCTCTCTTCGGAAAAATAATTAATCTTAATATCAGAAGACGGCTTGCAAAAATGGTTCCCGCTTTCGCATTCATTCTTGCCGCACTATTTATTCTAAGGGGTTTGAATCTTGGAATACCTTATGTTAGTCCTAAACTGGTTCATCCAGCCGTTCAAATTCACCAAGAGCCCAATTGCTGCGAGTAATTTAGATAATAGAACTTGTGCTCTAATTCACGCACGGTTTTATTTCATTTTACTCTCAGCGGGAATTTCCTAATCTTTGTTCGTGTAAAATCCAGATGGGTGATATGCACAAACAAATTCTTGCTGCAACAGAAGATTACATCATCAGCATTCTCTCCTCGAAAACTCCGTCATGCAATACATATCATAACCTTGCGCATACGGAAGACGTTGTCGGCTCAAGCATCGAAATCGGCGTGGGTGAAATGCTAACGCCGGACGATTTGGAAATGGTTCAGATTGCCGCATGGTTCCATGATTTGGGCTATATTGAAAAGACGGCGGGACATGAAGAAGTGAGCGCAGCATACGCATCTGAATTTTTGTCTGGCGAACATTATCACGTCGAAAGGATAGAAAAAATAATCGGCTGTATTAGGGCAACTAAAGTTCCGCAGAACCCGCATAATAAATTTGAACAGATAATTTGCGATGCCGACTTAAATCACATTGGTCGCAAAACTTTTTTGGCGCGAAACGATTTATTTAGAAGCGAGTTTGAACACTATTCGAATAGTAAGCTAACAGAAAGCGAATGGCTCTCAAAGACAATCGAATTTCTTAATCAGCATCATTTTTTTACCGGATACGCACTAAAAAATTTTCAGCCGCAGAAAGAAAAAAATATCCGCGCGCTTGAAGAGCAGCTGCAAAAACTTTCGGTTTGATCCTATCAATATTTAATTCCGCCAAATGAAAACACTCTATCTCGTTCGTCACGCCAAATCAAGCTGGGATGAAGCTAACCAATCCGATTTCGAAAGAACGCTTAACGAACGTGGCGCCAACGATGCCGCAGCAATGGCAAAACTTCTCAGCAAAAAGAATGTCAAACCGGAATTAATTATTAGCAGTCCGGCTGCGCGCGCGTTATTAACTGCTGAAATATTTGCCGAAGAGTTGAAGTATCTCGCTAAGAATATTCTTACTGACGAACGAATTTATGAAGCAACTATGCGCGAGTTAACATCAGTTGTGCGCGGCATCGATGATAAGCACCATACAGCGATAATGTTTGGACATAATCCGGGCATCACCAACTTTGCAAATTTGCTGGGAAGCGAGTATTTGTCTGCATTGCCAACATGCGCCATTGTCGGACTTAAACTTGGCATTGATTCGTGGTCGGAGGTAGAAAGGTATTGCGGGAAAACATTCTTCTTTGACTATCCGAAAAAACACGTGAAATAAAAAGCAGAAGCACAAAATTCGAAGGACTAATTTGTTATTTAACCATTT
>JAJYMU010000172.1 GCA_021786655.1 Bacteroidota bacterium | reverse complement strand
TTGATTTTTGTCGGATATGAAGCTTGGGAAAATATCCGTCTCTCCAAATCCAAAGATTGGGTTCAGAAATACAAATGGCCGATATATTTCTTCGTTGCAGTTGCATTCTGGAATATGCTTGGCGCCGGTCTTTTTGGATTTATGATCAATCCGCCGATTGCACTTTACTACATGCAAGGTCTTAACACTACACCGGTTCACGGACACGCTGCATTGTTTGGCGTTTACGGTATGCTGGGAATAGGTTTGATGCTGTTTACTTTACGCGCCATCAGACCCGATATTGAATGGAATGAAAAACCGTTGAAGTTTTCTTTCTGGGCAATCAACTTCGGGTTGTTTGCGATGGTCACGTTTAGCTTGCTGCCTGTCGGCTTAATGCAAACATGGGCTTCAGTCAAATACGGCTACTGGTATGCAAGAAGTTCGGAGTTTCTGCAAACCCCATTGATGGACACTCTTCGTTGGACTCGTGCGTTCGGCGATACGATCTTCGCAATTGGTGCAGTAGTGCTTGTTGTTTTTATTTTGAATCTGTCGTTCAAATTCTTCAATACCAACAAAGAGAAATAATTTTTTTGTTGGCAAGAAAAAAGCCCGATGATTTTTCATCGGGTTTTTTTAACAGTTGTTATCACAATTTGTTTAGTTAGTTGGTTTATTGAGCCGGGCTTAAATGCTCGCCGATAACCCCAGCGTTGTAGATGTCGAGAGCACATGTCAGGGCATTCATAAACACAAGTCGGACTGCCGTCGCACTACCCCGGTTTAGCCATAAACGGGAATGTTAACGTCTGCTCGGGATTTTTCTCTCTATTTAATTCCGAAATTAGCATTAAGTAATGTAATTGAGTTCTTTAAAGCGTAAGTCCCCTTTTGACTGAAACTATTGCCTTCAGGCATGTCGTTGCTAATTTCAGGCATGTTAGTGATCCGCAAAATTGTTTTTCTACAAAGAATCCAACTATTCTCTTTTGGCACGATTGATGAGTAAATAAAGCATCCTAAAACAACATAACACAAGGTGCATTATGAAAAAAATACTTTTACTTAGCTTCATTCTCATGACTTCTTTATCATTCGCCCAAATGATGAACAGTCACCTTAGAGCAGATAAATTAGACACACTTACATTAACCGGTAATGCTATTGTTGATCAATCAATGCCGGTTCCACAATATTTCATCGATACAAATCTTGATGGGAACCCGGATTACCATCTTAACTTCGGCCCGCCGTGGTATCAACCGGACAGCTCCGCAGCAAAACGCCCGCAGAATGGCGATCAAATAACGATTGTCGGCGGCGCTTACCAGTCGTCTATGTATAATTTCAAATCAGTTGTAGTTTATGAAATCAATAACCTTCTCTGGCGGGATCCGTTTTTTGCCAATTGGAATAATATGGGTAAAAATAACCACATGTTCGGTTGGAGTAAACACGGTATGTTCGGCGGAAGTTATGGTTTCGGTTGGAATCATGATTCATTAAAAACCGTTACGCTAACCGGCACAACTTTAGTCGACACTACTTTTATGATGAATCATTTTTATCTTGATACCGATAATGATGGAAAACCAGATTACTTTTTGAATTTTGGTCCGTATTGGTATCAACCTGCATCCGGCGCACAAAGACCGCAGGACGGAAAAACAATTACCGTTAAAGGCGGATTGCTTTCAAATAACTCCGGCTTATCAATGTTTATAGTATATGAAATAAATGGTGAAGTCTGGAGAGATTCTACAAAATTAAATCCTCATTTCGGCGGTGGATGGTTCAATCAAAATTCTGATTCGGCAAAGTTTCATTCACCTTTTGACGACAGCACAATGGTAACAATGATGCGCGGCTGGCATCAAGGCGGACACATGATGGGTTCGCTGCCGGATTCAATTTTCGGACAGATGTTTGAAGTTTACCCGGAAAATATGCCGGACTTCAAAGGACAAAATATTTTTGCCGGTTACGAAATTGATATGTTCAATCCGAACGAAAACAACATGATGTGGGAGAACGGTCACGGCGGCGGACACATGGATTTTGGCAACAATATCAAAATTCAGCTCCATTTTACAGACGCGCAGTTAAATGCCTACGGTATGAATAAAAATAACATCCAGGCAAAACTGTGGGATGATCAAACAAACTCATGGAAATCTGTTGCCTCAACAATAAATACACAAAACAATACCGTTTCTTTCAGCTCATCAACCGTGAGTGGATTTGTCGCCCTGTCGGGTTCTACAGTAACCGCTGTTGAAATAACTGAAAGTCTCCCTACGGAATTTGTTCTTAATCAAAATTATCCTAATCCATTTAACCCATCAACAACAATTTCTTACAAACTTTCTTCCAACGGAAATGTTAGTCTGAAAGTTTACGATATTCTTGGCAACGAAGTGACAACTCTTATGAACGGTTTTCAGAATGCAGGCAGCTATAAGATTAGTTTCGATGCAAGCCGGCTAGCAAGCGGAGTTTATTTCTACAAACTTCAAACGAGCAACTTTGTCCAGGTAAGAAAAATGATGCTGCTCAAATAGTATCAAGTATTGAGTAATGAGTCATTAGATAAAAAAATCCCGGTGACAAGCCGGGATTTTTATTTTTTATCATTCCCCTAAAAATCGCTAATTTTGTTCCGGTTAATGAAATCAAAAATGAATAAAACCGGAAAAATATTTTCTAACAAAAAGGTCCTTGAATTAGCTTCAATAACACTTCTGTTTTTGTTTTCGTTGTTGGGAGCGTTTAGTTCGTTCAATAGAACTACCGAAAATGCTTTTACCAAAATAACGGGACAAAGATCGTTAGACACCGCCATAGCAATAATTCACATCAATGACAATGATATTGAAAAACTCGGCGGCTGGCCTCTTAAAAGAAGTTACTACGCCTTATTGATTAGCAAACTCTCAAGTTTAGGAGCGGCTAAAATTGGCGTGGAGGTTCTTCTGTCGAACAATGCCGCCACACAATCTATTTACAACGATCTTTTGGATGAGGAAATAAAGCGAAGCGAAAGAGTTGTTGTTTCGTCGTTGATACTAAATGACGGCGCTGCCGATTCAATAATTTATTCACAACCCAAATTGGATAACCCCAATCTTAAAAGCGGGCACTTAAATTATATTTCAGATGACGGAATTTACATACCCAATTCCATAAAGGTTAATGGCAAAGCGGAAAAATCATTTTCGTCTGCCCTTGCAAATAAAGATCAGATAGACAAGAGTATAAAAATAAATTTCTATAACTCCTGGAAGAATTATCAGAAATATTCTTTGCTTGAATTTTTCAGATTAGTTGAAGAGAAAGATAGCAGTCTTGATAAACTAAAAAATAAAATTGTGTTGGTCGGCGTTAGCGATCCGACCATTGCAAAAACCATCTCAACAGCTTTCGATAAAGAACTTCCCGGTGTAGCGCTTCACGCTTTCGCGCTCGACAACATTCTTACGAATCGCTCACTCAAGTTTCATCTTAATTCATATCTCGCAATTATCTTCCTTTTGCCTTTGATTGCGATTGTTTTAATTAGAAAGGATTTTCCGAGAACGCAAGCCGCGCTTATATACATTCTCTTTTTTGTAATTGCATCATTTCTACTTTTTACATTTTTCTTTCTTGAGATAAATTATTCTGCGGTTATTTTTCCCGCGGCTGCATTTTTTCTAATAGAATTCAGCTTTAATTTATTAGAAAGTAAAACAAAATTACGCGATACCTTCAACGAATCGGAAATATTAAAACGCACGCTTTCAACAAAAGAAAAAGAACTTTCAGAATTAAAGGAACAACTTTCCGTCATTTCCGATGACCGCCAGAGCCATCTTACTTCGAAAATAATTATGCTCGAAGATGAAATTTCACGCCTTAAAAAATGGAAAGACGATAACGAACCGGAACCGGTCAATGTAGAAGACGAAACAAGCAATTTGTTTGAAGGGATGATCTTTCGCAGCGAGGTTATGAAAAGTCTCATTAATATGATCAAGAAAATTTCCGGCACAGACGCCACCGCTTTAATTCTGGGCGAGAGCGGAAGCGGTAAAGAACTTGTTGCGCGCGCCATTCATAATCTTAGTAAAAGGAAAGGTAAAAATTTTGTCGCTGTCAACTGCGCTGCTTTGCCGGACTCGCTTCTTGAAAGCGAACTTTTCGGTCACGTAAAAGGCGCCTTTACCAATGCCGTTGCAGACCGCAAAGGAAGATTTGAAATTGCCGACGGCGGGACAATTTTTCTTGATGAAATAGGCGAAACTACCGAGAACTTCCAGGCTAAACTTTTACGTGTAATTCAATTCGGCGAGGTTCAAAAAGTCGGCGCCGCAGAAATAAAACATGTTGACGTTCGCATTGTTACTGCCACCAATAAAAAATTGGACGAGCTTGTTAATAAGAAATTATTCCGGGAAGACCTTTACTACCGCTTAAATGTTATGAAATTAGAATTGCCGCCTCTGCGCGATAGGAAAGAAGATGTCGAATTACTTGCATATCATTTCGTGCGTATGGAAGATTCCGAAATGCAAATCTCTAAAGCCGTCTTAGACAGTCTTATAAAAAATGATTGGCGAGGAAACGTACGTGAACTGGAATCCGTAATTAAACGTGCCGTAATCTTTTCTAAGTCGGAAGGCAGAAAAATTATTCAGTTAAACGATCTTTCGGAAGAATACCGCATGGTCAACCGTTCCGATATGGAAGATTTGATTTTGGAATCACTGCGCAATAAATCTTTTTCGCATTCGTCAATCAATGAAACGGCAAAGGAACTCGGCAATATTAATCGAACGGTCGTTTCGGAAAATCTTCGCGGTTTATTCTTCAAAATTTACGTTGCAAATTCTTTCGACTTTGATAAAACTGTTATTGAACTTGCCCGTACTGACAGTGCCGAATCTTTGAACCGGCTAAAATTAAAAACTCAAACTTACATCGAAAATCTGCAAAAGGATTTGGTAAAGCTCAAAGAAAACGATTTCGCAAAAATTAAGCATGTGTTCGCTTCAAAGTACAAAAACTTACCGGCAAAATTTCATCCTTACCTTGACGAAACGATCAAGAATTTATTAAGAAAACTGCCTGTATAGTTCACTTCAGGCAATTCTTTTCAAGTTCCAGGCAATTCAAATTTTTACAATTTCCATTTTGGGCGCAGAATCTAAAGTTTTTCTTTTGGCATCCATTATGAGTGTTCTAACCGAAATCATAAAATATATATGGAGTTATAAAATGCAAAAACGAAAAATCATGTTCTCATTAGCAGCGTTAATAATGTTTATCTTCGGTTTGTACGGCTGCGATAGAACCAACCCTGTCGAATCCGGTTCACAGTCGCTAAACTCTGCTCTTCAGAAAATCACTGCTAACGACCCGGCTGTTCAGTCATTCGAACCAAATTATAATGAAACCGCCGTTATGAATATTGTTGGCGGACTGGCAAAGGAAATTTACCCGGTTAAAATTGGGCAAAACTTAAAGATGGTTGACAGCCAGTTGGATTTTCAACAGCAAGCCGATACCGCTTATGGTTACTTAACGCAAAAGTTTGAAGGCGAACTTTTGATTGCGGCGTCTTATCAAAAATCAACTACTGGTAACCCGGCAAGAGTAGATACATTAATTCGCAAACCTTATTCAACAATTGTTACCCGTGTTATTAAATATGCAAAAGTTGGAGACACAGGCAACCAATTAAACGATTGGCGCGTAATCGCTGTTTCTCTTGTCTCAGGCGGGTCAAATACAACCAACATAGATATCAAGAAAGTAACGGTTACATTTGCCGATGGAAAAGTTTATGAAACAACATCTCCTAACGATTTCTTTTTAACTATGCTTCAAGGCGCTCATCATCAATTTCCGCTTTACGGAAAACAAAGTTCGGCAACTGTACGTGTAGAACTTGTAAGCGCTTATAGCGATGAAGATATTTTGACTTTAACACATGGTATGATGATACAAGGTATGGCAAACGGTTATATGATGGGCGGAGTTGGAAGCGGCTCTATGGGAAACGGTATGAGCGGCAACGGCATGATGGGCGGCGGTATGATGGGCAACGGAATGCATGGAAACGGTTCTATGGGAAATGGTTCCAATATGAATACTTTTGGCAATAGAAATAAACTGAGATTTAAGTTAATTTCCTCTACGCAAAATGGAAGTTCTTACAATAAAATTTATGAACTCCAATGGAACGCTCCTTCTGTAGGAGGAGGATTTATGCACGCAGTTGTGAACGCTATGCCGAAACAATCTGTTTATGATGATACCGCCCCGGTTGAAGAAAAAAGCTGGGGAATTCCAATGGCGGTAAAATAAATTAGAAAAAAATTGGGCGGGCGTAATGCCCGCTCATTTTGATTAATTATGAAGAAGAAAATAAAATACTTGATATTGTTACTCCCGCTTGTTTTTCTTGTTTCTTGTGGCGATCCTTCGCCGGTTGAGTTTACCGATAATACATCCACTCCGGAAAACATTAACGTTGGAGTTGTTCCCGAAAAGCCGTCCACTTATGTTTACAGCAATGGGTACGATTCAACCGGCATAGTTGAGCCATTTATCGACAAAAGTACAATCGTCAATGTGAGCGGAATACATAACTCGAATTACGGAAGTTTTACCGACGGCGCTTATTACTTCGCAGTCTTCAATGACAAAACTAAACCCGTAATGGGTCCCAACAACACAGTGGTTGGGTATAAATCAAAACAAGTTGCTTCCGTTCTTTTCAACAATATATCGGCACAGACAGAATCAAATCGCATGAAGATGATGGATCAAACTCATACTTCAATAGATACATCGCTCGGTTTCAGATATGTTGTATCCAGTGGAATGGGGCACGGCATGCACGGCGGGATGAACAATCAATTCCCTTACGGTTCAAGTATTAATGTAAGAATTAACGACGGCTCAAATCCTACATACCAATTCAACTTGCCAACGCCGGCTGAAGTTATTGGACAGGTTAATCTTCAAGGAAGAGTTTCAACAAATAATCTAAGTATGGAAGTTACATGGAACGGCAGTGCCAGTGATTCTGTTGATATTATTATCGGCAATATAAATTTAACATCCAACGATGCCAACCCGCTCTTTATTTTCAAGGCGGCTCACACAAACGCTTTGAAAGTGCCGTGGTCAATTCTCGAAAAGATTCAGTTTAGTCAAAGCAAATTTTTAGTTGTAACCTTAATTAAAAGATTAATAAAAGGAATTCCTTATAACGCAGTATTAAAAGACAGTTATATTGCATCGCAAAGTATTCATAACATTAAAGTCGATATTCCGCGGTAAGATCGAACTAATTTTAGGAGTTTGGTTGATCATGTGTGGTTCTGCCTTATACGGACAGCAATCATTGGATTTTTTTGGCAATTCTCAATCCATAAACTCTATGTACCGGCTTAATTCTTTGGAATCGAACGCCGGCAATTTTAGTATGAGCAAAGATTGGGAATTGGCTCTTTCATTTTCCGGCGTTAGAGAAAACCAAATTTCCGGGAACATTTTTATGCTTTCTCTTTCAAAAAGAATTGACGCAAACTATTTTTATCTTAGGTACACGCCCGGTTATGTTCAGGACTTTATAGTTAACAGCGGAATTAAACTTCTTTTGAGCGATTCTTTGAAATTCAATTCTTCATTAAATACGAAAATCCACTTTGCGGAAATATTCGGGTTCGGATACTCTTATAGATTTTTGGAAAAATTTTCTGCCGGGTTTTCGTTAAGATATTTTGAACAACAATTTAAGGAAGACCAACCCGAGCCGATCTTTACCGATACGGCAAATTATATCTCGACAAAAACAACGGTTACAAACAATAATTTCTGGCGCGGGGATATCGGATTTACATACCAACCTTTCGATTTCCTTTCTCTTTCTCTTTCATCTCAAAATCTTTTCCTAAACGAAAAGAGTTTGCTGGGAGAAGCAGTTGATAAATATTCCTTGAAGAATGATAAAGGAGCGGCACTCTCAGTTAATTATTTTCCGTCGGATAAATTGAAAATTAACTATTCAGTAGAAACAAACGGCTCGATGATTGGGGGAATTTCATCTTCGGTAAAATTATTAGGTTTCGATTTCAACTTTGGGATATCCGCGTTGCACGACCGGTATCAGTTTCCATTCATTGCGGGCATTCAACCGTTCATCGGTTTTTCAACGCATCTGTTCAATATTTCAATAGGCGGAATCAAATATATGAAGGATCGCCTGAAACCGCTTCCTCTATCCGAACTTACTTCCAACGGCATTCATAATCTTATGAACAATCAATACAGCTTCGATAGATTCAATTTGAGCGTGTCAATTGCTCTTTCTTTCGTGCCCGAAAAGAATGTCCGGTTCGTCGATCTCGAAATTAAAGAACAAATTTTTCCAACTATGGAAGAAAAATATTTGGATACTCCCGTTGCAATAGCCAAAGTTGTAAATCTGACCAACAAGATTGTTACCGTTAAACCCGCCTTGTTTATTCATTCGGTTAACAACGAATTGGTCTACTCGCCGGAGACAAATATCAAGGCGCATGATACAGCTGAAGTAAAATATTTTACTACGATTCACACAAAGCGCCCTATTCTTAAAAGTGAAATTGCAGAGGCGGATTTTTATTTGTACACAACGAATCAAGACCCTGACGATATGATTCAGAAACCGCTTTTGATTAACGACATCAACAGCTGGGACGGCGTAGTTGCGAACCTTCACTATTTTGTCCAACGCGACTACGATTTTTCATCGGCTTATTCTAAAAATATTTTAACGCAACATAAACAAACCATTGATAGCGTCTCAATAGAACTTAAAATCTTTCAGAAAGTAAAAATTCTATTCAACGAATTTGTCAAGAATATGGTTTACGTTTCCGATCCCCGCGCCGATGTTGAGCATGTTCAATTTCCAAATGAAACGATAAAATTGAAAGGCGGCGACTGCGACGATTTGAGCGTTTGCTTTTCCTCGCTTCTGGAATCAATCGGCATTGAAACCGCATTTGTCGATTATAAAAATCCAGGCGACGTTAGTCATGTTAACCTTTTAATAAATACGGAATTGAAACCCGGACAAAGCGAACTTATCACCAACAATGACAAGAAATTTTTTGTAAGAAAAAATTCCGACGGGGTTGATCAAATTTGGATTCCACTCGAAACAACTTCTCTTAATAATTTTGAAACAGCATGGTCGGTTGCGTCGGATAAATTTGAAACGGAAGCATTGGAAAAACTCGGTCTTGCTAAAGGCAATGTTGTAATTGTAGATTTTTGACAGGAGGTAATTATGAAAAAGATAATTTTAATTTTATTCGTCATCACTGCAAATATTATCGCGCAGGATTACACGGTTAAAAAAATAAGCGGTAATGTTCAAGCGCTTATAGGCACAAGCGAAAATTGGGTAAAAGTTTCCACCGGACAAAAATTAAAAGGAACGGATTTAATCTCAACAGGAGAAAAATCCTTTATTCAACTTTCCGGCAACGGAAACAAATTTGTTTTGCAAAGCAATTCGGCTTTAGGATTGAGTTCAATTAAGAAAATGACTTTGAACGAACTGCTGCTTGCCCTGGCAATGGAAGAAATTCAGAACGTGCCTAAAACAAAAAGTAATCAGTTTACCCGTAATACCGCCGTATATGGAAGCGAAGTAAGTACAATCAAACCGGCGCCGGTACAAGTAAGCGATATCGGCATAAAAAAAATTAACGGCGCCAAACAGCTTGCTCAAGATGGGTTTAAAGAATCGGCAATCCTTGTCGCTAAAGAAACTTTTAGAAAATATCCGGATACAAAAAAACAAATCCAGGATAGAATCTATTTTGCCGATTTGATGATCCGCATGAATTTGAACAATGAAGCGGAACAGGAATTAAAGCAAATCTCTTCTTTATCATTGAACAGCGATGAAAAAAAAGAAGTAGACGAAAAAATAGAGCAGATTAAAAAAATAAATCTCGATAAATAAAGCCCGCAAGTACCGGCGGTGAAAACAGTGTCTTATTCGCCCCGTCTTTTCTGGAACTGTTTTCATAACTTATGAAAGCGTCGGCTTCATGCTTTCATCGTTATGCTTTTAATAACTTGGCGTTTATAGAAACTATAACAGTGCTTAAAGACATAAAGACGGCTCCAAGAGCCGGGCTCAACAAAATTCCATAAGAGAATAAAACTCCCGCCGCAAGAGGAATTGCCACAACATTGTACCCGGTTGCCCACCAAAGATTTTGAATCATCTTTTTATATGTTGCCTTTGCTAAAGCAATTACAGAAGCAACATCTTCCGGGTTATTTTTGATCAGGATAATATCGGCAGTTTCGACTGCAACATCCGAACCGGCTCCTATTGCTATTCCAACATTCGCTTGGGCAAGAGCCGGCGCGTCATTTACACCGTCGCCTGTCATAGCTACAATTAATCCGCGTTGCTGAATCTCTTTTATCTTGGAAGATTTTTGATTCGGCAAAACCTCTGCAAAGAATTCGTCCAAACTTAATTTTTTGGCAACATACTCCGCAGTTTGTTTATTATCGCCCGTTAACATCAAACATTTGACGCCCATGTTTTGTAATCTTTTGATAGCGGCATTTGATTCGGGACGAATCTTATCTCCTAATCCAATCGCGGCAATAACTTTTTCATCAATTATTACTATTACAACGGTCTTGCCTTGTTTTTGAAGTTCCGAAACCGCGTTTATGTCGTAGGTCGAATTTTTATCCGTTAAGTAACCCGGACTAACTACAAAAACATTTTTATTATTTACTATGCCGTGCACGCCTTTCCCCGTTATTGATTCAAAGTTTTCCACTTTATAAAAATCATAAGCAGCTTCAATAATTCCTTTAGCTATCGGATGCTGGGAATTGGATTCTGATGCCGCGGCATATTTTAATATCTCTTCTTTATCGAAATTGGAATCGAAACCTAAAACATCGGTTACTCCGAAATTACCTTCAGTCAATGTTCCGGTTTTATCAAAAACAATTGCATTTATGTTACGTGCATTTTCAAACGCTGTTCTGTTAC
>JAJYMU010000029.1 GCA_021786655.1 Bacteroidota bacterium | reverse complement strand
GATAAACAAGGAAAAATTGTTGCCAGCTATCAAGGTTTAATGCCGGCGTTGACTTACGAGAATCATGTTAGAAAATTATTGGGAAGCTAAAACGAAAAATATATTTCGAACGGAAAACCCTTCATGCAAGAAGGGTTTTTTGTTTTAAACGGTATTCGTTAATTGTGATGGTGATCGAAATCTTGATGAAGATTGTTTCTAACCTGAAGATACTCGCCGTATTGTTCGAGCAGTTCCCAAGAATAAAGTCCAAAATTGTAACCGTCTTTCCATTTGATTTGAATTGCATAGTTGCCGACCATTTCAATTGTGGAAACTTGATACGCTTCCGGTCTTAACGGCGTTTTTTTTGCCGGTTCATAATGTTTCCAAAGAATTGTTTCGCCTTTATTGCCGGCATCGGGCGATTCGTCCCGGAGAAACCTAAGCGGATAATTAATCACCTTGCCGTTATCCCATGTGATTTCGATATGCTCTTGCTTGTAAAGTTTTATCTTAGTCGGTGTTGCCATAATTAGAATTCTTTCAAAAGTGTTTTAGTTTTTAATGTTAACAATCATGGATCGAATTTCATTCAATTGTTTATCGATTTCCTGAAGCGCTTTATTTTGCGATTCGAGATGCTCGATGATTAGTCTTACCTCCTCTTCGGCTTTTACGTTAACGTTGAAATCGTTGTGCGCTTCCAGTCTATCCCGCTCGGCTTGCCGGTTTTGGCTCATCATTATTACCGGCGCGGTGTAGGCGGCTTGCAGAGATAGAAATAAATTGAGCAAGATAAACGGGTACGGGTCCCAATGATTTACATATGCCGCAATGTTCATAGCAATCCAGAGTACAAGAATCATTGATTGAATTATTAGAAACTTCCACGAGCCCATCACAGCGGCAATGCTGTCTGCAGCGCGCTGTCCAGCTGTGCGTCTTTCATCTAAAATTTGGTTTACGTTTTTGATTTCTTCGTGTTCGTGCTTATATGGTTTTGGAAAATTAAAAATGTTCATCTCAATGCTCTCTTTAATTGGCAAATTAATTCAGCGAACAGATTTCAGATGAGATCAATGTCTTAACCAGCTTAACCGGTGCAGTTGGAGTCTTTGAAAGTTTGATAGCGGAAAGCAGTTTATTTTTTACGAGATCAACTTTTTCTTTTTTATCAGTGAAAATTTCCGCAATCACGCTTCCTTTTTTGATTCGTTCGCCGATCTTTGGATAGAAAATTATTCCCGCTTTCGGATCGATCTTATCAGTCATAATCAATCTGCCGGCGCCGAGTTCTAACGAAGCCATTCCGATTTGATAATTGTCCGTTGATTGAAGGTAGCCCGATTTATCGGCAATAACCTTCTCGTGAATTTTTGATTTCGGGTATTTTTCAGGATGCTTGATCAAATCAACATTACCGCCTTGAAGTTGAACGATCTCTAAGAATTTATCAAAAGCTTTTCCGCTTGCAACAATTTCTTTCGACATCTCGATTCCTTCTTTAATCGTTCCGGCTTTTCCGCCGAGAAAGATCATTGCACCGGAGAGATTTAGCGAAAGCTCAACAAGGTTGCCGAGTTTTTCTCCTTGCAAAACTCTTATCGATTCATACACTTCAAGCCAGTTGCCGATATAATTTCCAAGCGGCTGGTTCATGTCTGTAATTAACGTTATAACTTTTTTCTTGAATGCCTTTGCAGTGTGGGTCAGTGAATCCGCGAGCGCGAGCGAGTCATCATACTTTTTCATGAAAGCACCGGATCCGGTTTTCACATCGAGAACAAGCCCGTCAATTCCTTCGGCTAATTTTTTGCTCATGATGCTTGCAGTAATAAGCGGAATTGATTCAACGGTTGCAGTCACGTCTCGCAGCGCATAAATAATTTTATCTGCGGGCGCTACTTCTTTCGTTTGTCCGGCAAGCACTGCACCGCAACTTTTCAAAACGTTTTTGTATTTGGTAAGATTAACATTCGTTTTGAATCCTGGAATTGCTTCCAGCTTATCCAATGTTCCGCCCGTGTGTCCCAGCCCGCGTCCGCTGATCATGGGGACGTTAACGCCGGCAGCTGCAACAATCGGAGCGAGTATAAGCGAAGTTTTATCGCCGACTCCTCCGGTAGAATGTTTATCAACTTTTTTCCCGCGGATAGAATCAAGATTAACAACACTTCCGCTGTAAAGCATCGCTTTTGTGAGCCACGCGGTTTCGCGGCTGTTCAAACCATTTAAGTATGCCGCCATTAAGAATGATGAAAACTGATAGTCCGGAATTTTTTTCTTTGTAAAACCGGAAATGAGAAACTTTATTTCGTCTTCGGTTAATGATTTCTTATCGCGCTTCTTACGTATCAACTCAACAGCATTCATTTTAACTCCATAAGAACAAGATTATGATTAAGATCAAGAGCAAGATGTTTCATAACATCAAATACCGATTGACCATTGACGAATTCCTAGTGACGGACTTCCTCACACATTGAAACTCACTGCGATTTTCTATTAACTTTAAGCCACTAATTATCATTAAAACAGAATCGAGGAAAAAATGTTCGACTCCAACTACAAATTTACCTGCGTTGACCGCTTCCTAAAATACGTAAAATATGATACTCAATCGAATGAAGATTCAACAACATTTCCAAGCGATCCTAAACAGATTGAGCTCTCGAAAGCATTAGTAGAGGAATTAAAACAGATCGGAATGAAAGACGCTGCAATGGATGAATACGGTTACGTTATGGCGACCTTACTATCGAATAGCAAGAAGAACGTACCAACAATAGGTTTTATTTCACATGTGGATACAAGTCCGGCTGTAACGGGCGCAAATGTTAACCCGGTGATTCATAAAAATTATCAAGGCGGAGATATTGTTTTGCCGAAAGATCCATCGAGAATTATTGATGCTGCGGGAAATCCGGAATTGAAAGAGATGATCGGTTTAGACATTATTACAACCGACGGAACTACATTGCTAGGCGCCGATGACAAAGCCGGCATTTCGGAAATTATTGACGCGATGAATTACCTAATCACACATCCCGAAGTAAAGCACGGTACAATTAAAGTTTGTTTTACACCCGACGAAGAAGTCGGACGCGGCACGGAAAAATTTGATGTGACGAAATTTGGTGCGAAGTATGCCTACACAATTGACGGTTCAACGCGCGGTGAAGTTGAAACGGAAACATTCAGCGCCGATGCGGTTGCGATAAAGTTCAACGGAAAGAATGTTCATCCCGGATATGCAAAAGGTAAAATGGTTAATGCTGTTAAAATTGCCGCAAGATTTTTAGAAATGCTTCCTAAGGGACATCTTTCGCCGGAGACAACTGAGAAACGCGAGGGTTATGTTCATCCAACTCAAGTTAACGGAAACGAAACTCAAACCGTCGTGAAATTTATTATCCGCGATTTTAATGCAGATAAGCTGAAAGAGTTTGAAACGCTGTTGAAAGGATTGTGTGAAAAAACTGTTGCGCAATTTTCCGGTTCGTCATTCGAGTTTGAGATTATTGAGCAGTACCGCAACATGAAATACATTCTCGATCAGCATCCGCAAGTTGAAGAATATGCAATTGAAGCATTGAAGAAACTTGGAATTACACCGATCAATTCTTCCATTCGCGGCGGCACAGACGGTTCACGATTAAGCTACATGGGATTGCCAACTCCAAACTTATTTGCAGGCGGGCATAATTTTCATGCATACTCCGAATATGTTGCTGTTCAGGACATGGAAGCCGCGGTGAAAATGATTGTGACTCTTGCAAATGTTTGGGAAGAGAAATCGTAGAAAAAAGTTTGCGTTGTAAGTGAAATCAAGCAATAGTGCGGTATGCAAGATGAATGGCTGTTTTTATAATAAAGGTCAATTAAAAATTATTTTTTTGGGGGGCTATGAGCTGGTTCTTCGGTCGACTCGGTGAAACTCAAACTGCGTTTGAAAAAGCTTTCAAAGAAAGAAACAATTCCTACTGCGCAAAATATGTCAAGGGTGATCTATGTATCTTTTTCGACGACAGAATAAACTGTGCTCACAACTTTAATTCGGCTAGCAATAACGCAGATAAATTCTTGATTGCCGGTGTCGGCATATCACCGGGTGAGCAAAAACATATTCTCAGATCACAAGATTGGGAAAATTTGCTTGAAGACGGAGAACACCATATTCAGCTTGATGGCCATTTTGCTGGATTAAAATTCAATTCCATACACCTTACACTTCTAACAGATCCAATCGGTCTCCGTGATATTTATGTGGCCAGAAACAATTCTAACGAAACATTTTTCTCCACTAGAATAGATTTGCTGCTTCAATTTGTCAGATCAGAAATAAATCTGGAAATATTCGGAAGCAGGTGGCTACTATTCAATCAGATTTCGCAAAGAAGTGTGTTCAAGGGAATTGATCGAATTGTTGGCGGATCATCAGTCACGATAAACCGGTTTACCAAAGAAGTGCTGAAAAAGAAATTTGCTTGGCTGCCAGAAAGGCATCGCCGCAAATTGTCTTCAACTCAGTTTGCTGAAAAGATCGCGAGGGTTACGAAGATTAATGAAAATGAAAATAGTAGAATTGGATTACTGTTATCCGGCGGCTTGGATTCAAGGACTTTGATTTCGATTATTCTCGCCAACAAAATTAAAGGATTAGAATTATTTACGTTTGGTAACAAACAAAACAATGACGTAAAGGTAGCAGAACAAATTTCCAAATATTTATCATTACCTCACACCATTATAGACCCCGAGAATCTGCAAGGTTGTAATGCGCTTTCTGATTTCAGTAGTTATTCAGTGCAAACGCTTATGAATAATTCTTTCACCTCCTTTCTGCATCTGCAATCATATAATTCGCTAACCAAATTCGATGGAATTATTTTTGACGGCGGGTTCGGAGAAATTTGGCGGCGGGAGTTTTTATACAAGCTTGCTTTTTTCAACAGACGGAAAATTCTTGCAAGAGATTTTAACGCAATCCTTCAACATCTGAAATTGCATCGAGCAGAATTTTTTGAGCAGGATGTTGTTAATAAGATGTCCGATGGTCTGCGAAATCAAATTGAAGAGATATATGAACTGCTACCTGACCCGATAGAAATTGAAGTTGAAAATTGGCTCGATTTATTTGCAATCAAAACCAGGCTGGCAAACCATTATTCACAAGAGCAATCGTTCTTGGATCAATCATTGATATCTGTTATGCCTTTTGTGCAGCAATCGGTTTTATCAAACTTGCATTCAGTTGATCCCCATCGCCGAAAAGACGGAAAACTTTACAAAGAAATAATTAAGAAATACAATAAAGGGTTAACCAAGTACCCGCTTGTAAAGGGAGACTATACCATGCCATTTGGTGCTTCATCTTTTCAGACTAGACTTTTTCTTAAAATGTACAAGATGATAGGAAAAGATAATTCAGGGCTGCATCTCAAATACATTCCTTTACTCGATTATGCTGAGCAAATAATAGATATTGTTAGCAGCAAGAGTTTTACAGAGAGCGGATTTTATGACAAACGAAAAATTGAGAACATTACCACTCACCTATCCTCAGGCACCGCAGATAATCATGTATGGAACGAAATAGACTGGCTGCTCGCTTTTGAAAGTTTTAGACAAAGTGTAAATTAGTTCTGTCAAAAAGAATTAAAAGTTTGCAATGCCTCACAGATTAAAACGTGCAACCAACGTTGCATTGGCGATTAATATTTTTCTCTTTATCATCAAAGCAATCGTTGGAGTTTTGTCAAATTCCATCGCGGTGATTTCCGAAGCGCTGAATTCGTTTACAGATATTCTGGTTTCCATCGGAATTAAAATTGCCGTAAAAATTTCCCGCGATAAGCCGGACGAGAAACATCAGTTCGGACATAACGCCGCGCAGCCGCTCGCCGCATTTATGCTCTCAGTGTTCGCCTTTGTTGTCGGTATTAATATCATCGAAGAATCTTTCAAACGCTTGTTCAATCCGGAGAAAGTTCATGCGATTCCCACGGTTTATGTAGTATTAGCTGTTACAATCGTTACAAAAGTGATTCTGAACCGGTACCAACTTAAGATCGCAAAGATGTTCAACAGTCCGGCGATACGCGCCGCGTCTGTTGATAGCATGAACGATGTTCTCGCTTCTGCAATTGCATTGTGCGGTGTGATCGGAGTTGCATTTAATTTAGCGTACTTTGACAGCATAGGCGGAATTTTAGTTGCCATGTTTGTTTTCAAATCCGGTTATGAAGTAGCGCGCGAAAACTTAGATTACTTAATGGGACGTTCCGCCACGCAAGACTTTGATCGAAAGGTGAAAGAAATTACAATGAGCGTAAAAGGCGTGCTGGGTGTCAACGACCTCCGTTCTCATTATGTCGGAAATAAATTTCACATCGAGATCCATATCGAAGTTGATAAAGATCATTCCACCACGGTGTCCCACCGGATTGGAACTGATGTAAAATTTGCGTTGGAAGAGATGGAAGAAGTTCAGAAAGCGTTTGTTCACGTCGATCCGGTTTGAGAAATTCAAAATTTGATTATGTGTATTCGGTTTACAAAACCAGAGGTAAAGCAATGATTGAAGTGAAAAAGTTTACGCTCCTCAATGTTCTGAAACATGCTGTGGAAAATTATTCTGATAAACCCGCGGTCTCATTCGTTGATCGGAATAAAATAACCTACCGGGAATTTAACTCTAAGGTAGAAGAAGTCTCTCGTTTTCTAAAGAGCGAAGTAATTATTGCCGGGGACAAAGTTGCCATCCTTAGCGAGAACCAACCGAACTGGTCAATCGCATTCTTTGCCGTAACTGCTATGGGCGCAATTGCCGTTCCAATTATGACCGAGTTTCACTCAACGGAAGTTCATCACATACTTCGGCATTCCGAAAGCAAAGCAATTTTTGTTTCTGCAAAATATTTCGGCAAGATAGAAGAGTTTCAATTCGAATCATTACAAACCAGAATTCTTGTTGATGATTTTTCCGTTATACCTCCGGAAACAAAAAACGATTTGCTTAAAGAAGTAATTGCCGGCGGCAAAAAAGAATTTGCCAAGATTAAAGAAGCGGCGTTTAAATTGGTTGGATTAATTCCGTCCGAAGTTGAAGAAGAAAACGTCGCATCAATACTTTACACGTCCGGTACGACGGGGCATTCCAAAGGCGTTGTACTAACACACAAAAATATTGTGTCGGATGCGATTGCAACTTTGCAAATGGTGAACGTGACGGATAGCGATAGAATGCTTTCAATCCTTCCGTTGTTCCATACAATTGAATCAACGCTTGGTCTCGTTACGCCTTTTATAGCGGGCGCTTCGATAACATATTTAGATATGCCGCCAACCGCTGCCGCACTTCTACCGGCTCTGGCAAAGGTTAAACCGACTGTGATGCTTGCCGTTCCGCTGATCATCGAAAAAATTTACCGTGCAAAAATTTTCCCGGAGTTCAACCGTAAAGCAATTGTTAGAGGTCTTTATAAAATTCCAGCAATCAGAAAAAGATTAAACAAAATAGCTGGTAAAAAACTTTTGCAGACATTCGGCGGAGAACTAAAAATGTTTTGCATTGGCGGCGCACCACTTGCAGCCGATGTCGAAAAATTTTTAAGCGAGTCCGGATTCCCTTACGCGATTGGATATGGCTTGACGGAAACTTCACCGCTCGT
This sequence comes from Bacteroidota bacterium, assembly GCA_021786655.1. Taxonomy (GTDB): domain Bacteria; phylum Bacteroidota; class Ignavibacteria; order Ignavibacteriales; family Melioribacteraceae; genus Fen-1258. Next base: position 3,445 of record JAJYMU010000029.1, on the reverse strand, counting down.
AACTGGAACACCGCCTGAGTTTGTGAGAATGCGTTCAGCGGGAAAAGTTTTACCGGGGATGCAGATCAAAATTAACGACCCAGATCCCAAGACTGGTGAAGGAGAAGTTTTGATTAAAGGTCCGAACGTGATGAAAGGGTATTACAAAGATTCCGAAAAAACAGAAAATGTTTTTGATGCCGACGGATGGTTTAAGAGCGGAGATCTCGGTGTAATTGACAATGAAGGTTTCCTGTTCATCAAGGGTAGATCGAAAAATGTGATTATCGGTTCCAACGGAAAAAATATTTATCCCGAAGAAACCGAATCGATTATTAACGAATTTCCATTCGTTTCCGAGTCTTTAGTTATGGAAAAAGGGGATCAGCTTATTGCTAAGATTTATCTCAACTACGAAGAAATAGACAACGAGTTCAAGATTCAAAAACTCAGCGAGCCCAAAGCACGTGAGATTGTGAATAAATTGTTGTCCGATCTTCTAATTCAAGTTAACGGAAGGGTGAATACATTTTCCCGATTGAACAAAATCATCGAGCAGCCGGAACCGTTTGAAAAAACCCCGACACAAAAAATTAAAAGGTATCTGTACGTGGACTAGTGCTAGATACTTGATTCTCGATTCTGGATACTGGTAGTAATAGAGTATCAAGAATCCAGCATCTAGCATCAAGCAACCAGAATCAAGAAACTTTCTTCGGCAGACTTTTCACTACCAAATCATACGAATGATCAATCCAGCTTAGGATTTCTTTATCAGGAACGGTACTATTCAAGACGACAGTATTCCAATGTGTCTTGTTCATATGATAACCTGGCGTTACTGCATCGTACTGCTCTCGGAGTTCAACCGCAAGTTCGGGATCACATTTCAGATTTATCGAAAAGGGGGAATTGAGATTCAGTAAACAAAACATTTTACCTTTAACCTTGAAGACAAGAGTATCTTCGTTGAAAGGAAATCCCTCCGTTACTGCACTCTTTTTCAGACAATGTTTTCGAACCTTTTCTATATCCATTATTGTTCTTTAAGTATAATCTATGGATGCGAAATTAGCACTATTTTTCTGAAACTAAACTGCTATTTTGGTGTATTATAAATTCAATTAATCTAAAATCGGAATGCAAATGCGAAAGAATTTAACTCTGATATTTGTTTTGACTTTTACTGTTCTGAGCTGGGCGCAGAATCCTAACGAGGTTCTCAATAAAGATCACTCAATTGATACGAACAAAGTCATTCTTACCAATGAAACCTTCAATCGTCTCGGACAGGTAATAACTCAGTTCATTAGTCATTACCATTACAAGAAACAGCCGCTTACCGATTCTCTTTCTGCGGCAATATTCAAAGAATATATCAACGATCTCGATAACAACAAACTTTATTTTCTTGCGTCGGATATTGAAGGATTCGAAAAATACCGGAACAAGCTTAGCGATTATTTGAAAGATGGAAACTTAGCGCCCGCATTTGAAATTTTTAATGTCTTTAAGAACAGACTTAACGAACGGATGAAATACATTGACGAATTGCTGAAAAGAAAATTTGATTTTACAAAAAACGAGTCCTTTACTCCCAACAGGGAAAAAGCTGATTGGGCAAAAACAAAAAATGAATTGGATGAACTTTGGCGTGAAAGAATTAAGAACGACGAACTTAATATGATTCTTTCCGGTAAAGATGTTAAGAATGTAGGCGATGTTCTGGCAAAACGTTACCACAATTATCACAAAATAATTTTGCAGTACGATGCCGAGGATGTTTTTTCGTTATTTATTAATTCTTTTACACAGGTTTATGATCCGCATACGGATTATTTTTCCCCGGCAGCGGCGGCAAATTTCAGCATCAGCATGAAACTTTCTTTGGAAGGAATAGGCGCATCACTTCGGCAGGATAACGATTATACGGTAGTCGCATCAATTATTGCCGGCGGACCGGCTAGCAAAAGCGGGTTGTTGAAAGAAGAAGATAAAATAGTTGGTGTTGCCCAAGGCGATAGTGGTGAAATGGTTGATGTTATTGGGTGGCGGCTCGATGATGTTATTCAATTGATCAGAGGAAAAAAAGGAACCGTGGTTCGTTTGCAAATTCAACACGCAAAAGATACTCCAGCTGATCCACCGACAACAATTAAACTTGTTCGGGACGAGATTAAATTAGAAGAACAAGCTGCAAAAGACGAAATACTCAACGTTCAGGAGAACGGTACGAATTTTAAATTGGGAGTTATAAAACTTCCGTCGTTCTACACGGATTTTGAAGGACAGCGATTGGGAAAACCGAATTATACCAGCACAACGCGCGATGTGAGAGCAATACTGAGTAAATTCAAACAGCAAAAAGTTGACGGAGTAATAGTTGATCTGCGGAACAACGGCGGCGGTTCTTTGCAAGAGGCGATTTCGCTTTCGGGATTATTTATTAAAGACGGTCCCATTGTTCAGGTTAAGAATTCCGTCAACATTGTAGAAGTAGATAAAGATCCCGATCCGAATATTGTATATGATGGTCCGCTAGCGGTAGTGGTAAATCGATTCAGTGCCTCAGCATCGGAAATTTTTGCCGCGGCAATTCAAGATTACGGAAGAGGGCTAATTCTCGGCTCAAACTCTTACGGCAAAGGTACTGTGCAAAACATGATCGACTTAAATCATTCCATAATGACATCGGATAAAAATCTTGGACAGCTTAAACTTACGATTGCAAAGTTTTACCGAATCAATGGAAGCAGTACGCAAAGATTAGGTGTTAAGCCGGATATTTCTTTCCCGTCTCCTTACAGCGCAAAAGAGTTTGGAGAGAGTTCGCAGCCAAGCGCTCTGCCGTGGGATCAAATTCCATCAAGTCATTTCAATAGATTTTCCGATCTTTCTAAAATCATTCCTACGCTTGAAAAAAAGCATGAAGAAAGAATAAAGACAGATCCCGAATACCAGTACTTGCTCGAGGAGCTGAGGGAATTCAACGAGAATCATGATAGAAAAACTATTTCTCTGAATGAAGCGGCGAGAAAAGAAGAAAGAGAGAAATCCGAAGTAGTTCGGAAACAAAGGGAAGAAGAGCTTGCAAAATCACTCGGTATAAAAATCGAGAACAAGAAAGAAGTTGATGCAGCGGTTACGAATACAAAAGATTACGAACTTAAAGAGAGCGGTAGAATTTTAGCCGATCTGATTTTATCAAAAGTTGGTTAACCACCCCCTTTTGCCATAGGCATTCCTTTGGGAAATTCCCCCTCCCTGCCTACCGGCAGGCGGGCTTGCCAAAGCAATGCTGTCAACTTAAGGAGATAGAGGTAAAAAAGATTAGGTTGTGCGTGTGAGAATTGAATTTAAAATCAGATAAAGTTGTTAAGCAGGAAACAAATTGAGTTTTACATGAAAAAATTTTTAAGATAATGCAGCAATTAATAAACAGTGAAGAGTTCAAAAACAATTCACG
>JAJYMU010000004.1 GCA_021786655.1 Bacteroidota bacterium | reverse complement strand
CCTATCTTTTAGATAAGACCGCATTTGATTATATTCGCAAAAAATATAAATCAATTCATTCCATATACATCTGCAAAAAATTAATTACATAACGAATCCGATACTTTCCATTGCGTTACTGCCACTAAACAATTCATTCGCCCAAAATCTGGCTGTTGGAATTTTCTTTGCCGCAGTAGTCGCGTATTTATCCGTGAGGGTAAAGTTTCTAACCAAAAGCGGCGGTGTTGCAACGTTTATTCTTGCAAGTCTTATTTTTGGTTTGGGTGGAATCAAATGGTCGGTCCCAATCCTAACATTTTTCATTCTATCAAGTATTCTCTCCAAGCTAAGGAAAAGTAGAAATTCACAGGTTGAAACCTATTTTGAAAAGAGCGGTGTAAGAGATTACCTTCAAGTAATTGCGAATGGTGGTTTGGGCGGAGTACTTGTCATCGCTGATTTTGTGAGTCCAGATGGATTGTATTTCTTAATTTATATCTCCATACTGGCTGCTGTGTGTGCCGATACATGGGCAACCGAGATTGGAACTTGGAAAAAAACCGCTACGTATAACATTCTGAATCTTCAACCGGTTGAACAAGGTGTCTCCGGCGGAATTTCGTTGATTGGAACAATCGGCGCCGTTGCCGGTTCTATAACGATTGCGCTCTCCGGAATTTTCTGGATAGATTTTGCCGTGTATCAATACTTACTTTTGATATTAACTGCCGGACTTTTGGGAAGTTTGTTTGATAGTTTTCTTGGAGCGACGATTCAAGCGCAAAACAAATGTGTGGTCTGTAAGAAAGTAACCGAGAAAAAACTTCACTGTGGAAAGGAAACCAAACATAACAGCGGCAACGTTTGGATTAGTAACGACGTGGTGAATCTGCTGTGCGGAATTTCCGGCGGCATAATTGTAATCATTCTAAAAGAAATTGCTAAAGTCTGACCTAATATGAAAAAAACAATCTTTCTTTTGCTGAGTTTCCAAGTTGCGATGCTTGCTCAAGTTTCATCCGACCGTATGGCTCAAGCATTCAACGCTTATAAGAATTCCGATTTCGGTACGGCTTACCTGATGTTTAAAAATATTGTTTCGAATGACAACCTTGCTGAAGAAAAACTTGCTATGGCCAAGTATTATGAAGCGGACTGCTTGTTGAACTTGAATCAGCTTGACGGTGCGGCAGAAGCGTTTGAATCTTTTATCGATAAGTTCAGATTTTCCAATCTTAGAGAGTACGCGTTATATAAACTTGGCACCATCTATTATACAAAGACAGATTACCGGAGATGCCGCGACCGTTTGCAAATTCTTTTTGCCGAATATCCGAACAGTCAATTTGCCGGATCTGCTTATTACTGGATGGGCGAAGCTTACTTTGCAGAAAATAAATTTCTGGAGGCGGAAGAAAATTTTAAAAACGCTATCGGACAGAAAGAAACGAACAAATATTTGGTGAACACCTATTATTCTTTGGGACAGCTTTACGAAAAGACTGCCAATTACACAAGCGCCGTAACGTATTACGATGAACTTCTGGCATACTACAAAGACAGTCCGTTGGCGCCGGAATCGCAGATGCGAATCGGCGTGTGCTATTTTAATTTGAAACAATATGATAATGCTATCCTAGAGTTGAGCGATCCGCTAATTAGAAAATTGACGGAAGAAAGGTTGTTTGAAGCAAAAGTTTTTCTTGCCAATTCTTTTATCCGGCTTCAAGAATATTCGGATGCGGCAAGAGTTTACAACGAACTTTTGCCCCAAGTTCAAGGTGAGAATTACAAGAATAGAATCAATTACAATTTGGCGTGGATTGATTTCCAGCTTAATGATTACAACGCCGCGTATAAAAAGTTTAAGATGCTTGCCGATTCTACTAGTGACTCATTGAAAGTCGCTTCCTTATACTGGAGCGGCGAATGCAAAAGATATTTGGGAGACAGCAAAGCTGCTAACGAAATTTTTTCCGAGTTCGTTGCGAAATATCCGAGTAGTCCTCTTGCATCGCGTGCACAGTTAGGAATGGGTTCAGTTATGTATAAACAAAGTGATCCGGCGGATGCCGAAAAAGCTTTGATGAACGCAACAATTTCCAGCGATAAAGCAACGCGCGGAAAAGCTTACACATTGCTCGGAGAAATGCGGCTCAACAAAAAAGATTACGACAATGCGAAAAATTATTTTAGCGAAGCGCTTAAACTTACCGATGAGCAACGTGATCTTAATAATAGAGCGCGACTTGGACTGGCAGTCGTTGAATTCTATTCCGACAATTATGAAGCGGCAATTTCAGACCTTGAAAAATTAAAATTACGCGACAAGGAATTCGAAAGCGACAAAGTGAATTTCTACTTAGCCGAATGTTACTTTGCTCAAGGCAAATATTCCGAAGCACTTAAATCGTACAGTGCCGTTGCGCCTTCCAATGATGAAATTAGAAAAGATATGGTTCTTGGGAAAGCTTATACGTATTTCAATTTGAAAGATTTTCCGAATGCCATTTTTTATTTCAACGAGTTTGTTTCGAAGTATAAAAACGATCCGAACACGCCCGATGCAAAACTGAGATTAGCCGATAGTTATTTCGGAACCAAGAAGTTTGATAAAGCCAGCGCACTTTACCGGGAAATATTTTCACGCGCGAAAGTTTCTCTTGAAAACGATCACGCATATTATCAGTATGCACAGTCGTTATACAAAGCAGATAAGCCCGTCGAAGCGGTTAAGGCATTCGAAGAATTGCAGAAAAAGTTTCCGCGTTCAAGATATGCTGATCAATCGCAATACGTTATCGGCTGGATATTTTTCCAGCAGAATAATTTTGCAGAGGCAATCTCCAATTACAAAAATTTGTTAACCCGCTTTCCGCGTTCGGCGCTTCGACCGATGGTTCACTACTCAATCGGCGATGCTTATTTTAATTTAGCGCAGTACGATTCGTCAATCGCGTATTATTCCGGAGTAATCAGCCGGTTCCCCAATTCACAATATGTTTTTGATGCTGTAAACGGAATTCAATACTGCTACGTTGCACAAAACCAGCCGGACAGGGCAATAGCTTATATTGACCAGTATGTTTCGGAACATCCTTCATCTGCTTATGACGACCAAATATTTTTCAAGAAAGGCGATCTTTATTACAGCATTCAGAAATATAATCTTGCGGTAAATGCATACCAAGATTTCATTTCGAAGTATCCGAACAGCAAATATGTGCCGAGCGCATATTACTGGATCGGCAAAAGTGCATCGAATATGAAAAACGATGACGAAGCGTTGAGGAATTTTCAGATTGTTATTCAGCGCTCACAAAAATCCGATATCGGAATTTCTGCGGTTGTTGAGCTCGTTCGTATTTATTCAGCCAGAAATCAATTTGATAGCGCGATAAAACTTTTGCAATCGACCATTGCCGGGATGCCAAATTCGAACCGGCTGCCGGAACTTCTTTATCTCGAAGGAACAAATCAAGAGAAAAACAATAAGCCGGATGACGCGTATTCCACCTTTGAACAGATTGTAAATTATTCTGAAGGAAATGTTTTTTCAGAAAAGGCAAAAATCGAATTGGGCTTGATCGAGATGCAAAGAAACAATCTTGATAAAGCTGCGCAGTATTTTAGTGATGTTGCCGAAAGACGACCCGACGATATCGGCGCGCAAGCTCAGTATTACAGCGGCGTGGTTTTGTTCAATCAGAATAAAATTACAGATGCAATTACCGCGTTAGTGCGCGTTCGATCAGTGTATTCGTCGTTTGACGAATGGTACACCAAATCATTATTGAAACTCGGCGACTGTTACGTTAAGATGAAAGATAAAAGCCAAGCGCGGGATATGTATCGCGCTGTGTTAAGTAAACATCCTACGGGTGATTTTGCACAAGAAGCTAGAAAAAAACTAAGACAACTATGAAACGAATAACAATTTTTCTGCTGCTGATTTTTGCCGGTATTTCTGTTGCTCAGAACGAACAGCAGGGAATAGAATTACCGGATTTTGTAATAACAGGAAGACAAAGCGTGAACGTTCCAATTGCTCCTAAGGGAAAACCGGAATTGATACCGACGCTTTCGAAAGATTTTTTTACACCGCAGTTCACGCCGGACGAACTGCCGCTTATGATTTCGTCCCAGACGGTTTCTTTTAAGCCGGATATCAAAACGTTCGATGACTACTATAACGGAAGTCTGAAGATTCAGCTCGGCAGATATACTTTTCCTGCCGGCGAGCTCAGTATGACAAAATCGCTCGACAACTATTTGTTCAACGCGCGGGTATGGGGTTCTAATATTAAAGACTACCTTAGCAACTCCGGGTTCAATACTTCCGGTCTTTCGATGACTCACAACTTTTTCATTTCAACTAAATCGGAATTCCTTCCCGGAACGGCTATTAAAATATTTGCTCAGTACTCACGCGATTCATATAAGTTTTTCGCGTCGCCCACGCCGGATTTATTACGTGAATCGAATAAAGGTATTGGACAGTTTTCAATTTCGAGTTCCTTGAACCGGTGGGTTAATTACGGCGCCGGTGTCAATGTCAATGTGCTGTCGCTGAACGAAAACGGATTCCGTGAATCGGTTGTGAATCCTTATGCGCTTTTTGATATTAAGATGAACGGATTCAAACTTGGTTTCAACGGAACTTACAAACGGCAAACGCTTCAAGGAAATTTGAGCTCAACAAGTAATTACAATTATTATTCTGTTGAAGGAAGCATAAAATTTGTCCCGATGAATTCGCTTTTATTTTCTGCCGGTGTGAATTATTCTGCTGTTGAAAACAACAACTTCTTTGCCACGTTTGCGGCTGTGCAATACCAGATCGATAAGAATTTTTCTTTTGATGTAGAATATAAGCCGCACACCAACTTCTATTCTGTGCGGGATCTTATCGGAAGAAATTTGTACTACAACCTTGGCGCTAATGATAACGCATTCGAAAAAGTGAAACATAATTTCGTTGGTATGCTGAAGTATGAAAACGATAAATACATGACCATTACACTTTCCGGCGGATACAACCAGACGGAAAATTTTAGTTATTTCAGCGACATTGTTAATCCCGGAAAATTTGATTTGAGATTTTTACCCGAAGCCAAAATATTTTTCGGAAAACTGAACATGTATTATTACACCGGCATTTACGGCTACTTTATGGGTGATCTCACAATTCAAGATGCCAAAGATCAATCGGGCAACAAAATTCCTTATCTGCCGGAAGCAATCTCAACCCTTGAGTATGGATACGATTTTGATTTCGGACTTGGAATTAAAGCCAGATACAAGTTGGCGCTCAATGCTTATACCGACCTTGCCAACACGGACAAACTTCAAGACTATAACAATTTATCACTTTCGTTTTCATACGAATTGCTGAAAGGGTTCAAGATCACAGCGGACTTTCAAAACATTTTAAATAGAAGTAACTTTGCCTGGAGGCAATACCAAGAAAAGCCGTTTGATATTCTAGCAGGCATTGAATACAGATGGTAGTTTTGTTCGAAAAAAAATAATCGGCATGAATTTAAAAGAACTTCAAAAAAAAGTAGCCGAAGTATTAGGTGTTTCCAACTCGCAGAGCGAATTAGCTTTCGAAGTTCTCTCGGAGAGAATTTATGAAAGTCTTTACGAGGGAATCACGCTTAAGGTTCCGCGAATCGGTTTTTTCCAACTGAAAACGAGCAATATAAAGAACGGACCGAATAGGCCGGTAATTTTCACGCCGCTTTCAGTTGACTTTACGCATGATTCGCACAATCTATATCTCGCTTTTGAAGTTCATCCTAAATTTAAAGATACACGCGAGCCGGATTCAAATGTTTTCAGCATTGGTGTGGGGAAGCCGCTGCTTCCGTTGACAATTGACGACCTTCCGAATTCAGAAACATCCTTCACCGTTTTGAAAAAATCAATTGAGGAAAGAGCAAGAGAACTTATCTCCGAATCAGATCAGATTCCTAACTTTAATATTTTCGAAGACTACTATAAATTTTCGCATCCGGCTTTGCAAGGTGAAGAAACTCAGTCCACACTTTCTGATTTGACTTCCGATATTGTTTTCAGCCAAACCCCCGACGAGGCACAAGATGTTCCGCACGAAGAAGAGCAAAATATTCTTTCAGCATTGATAGAAGGATTGCCTGAAGTTTCCGGTTCTTCTGAAAATGAGAAAATTGAAATGCCCAAGGTTGAGTTTGATTCTGCGCTTGATAAATCAGAAAAAGATCAGGAGAATAGCGCCGAACAAACCGAAGAAAATTTTGCGGATGTTGATCTGGATGCTGAAGGAAAATCATCTGAAACTCTTCTTGCGGAATTATTGTCCGATCATACTACTGAAATTCCAAAGAATGAAGAAGCTGAAACTCCCGCGATGAAGGATGAACACATAGAGAAGATCCTTGATACCATTGATGTTTCTGCTTTTCTGAATCAGCAAGAAACTCCAGTTGAACAGATACCTGAAGAAGAAAAAACAACCGAGGTTTCTGGGCAGACAGAAACGCTAGAAGAAATTCAAACACCGGAACAACCGTTTGAGCATACCGAAGAAATAGAAATTGAAAACGCTGAAAAGGAAAACTTGTCCGCGCATGAAGAAGAGTTTATAGAAGAACATTATGCTGACGAACAGAAAGAAGAAGCAGTTCAGGAAGAAAAGGTTCCAGAACTCGAAAATGAGACGACTGAAGAAGCAGATGAGGACTTAGAACCGATTGAAGAACTGCTTGACTCAGAAAGACAGACGGAAGAAAAAATTGAGTGGAATTGGGGCGACGAATTGCGTGAAGAATTCGGTCTCGGTCATTTGGAAAGCGAAGAAGCCAACTATGAAATGATTGACGATGGTAAAGCCAAGCACGAACCTGAACTAGAACCTGAAAAAGAATCCATTCGGGATTTGTTTGCTCAACTTGAAAAAACTCTCGAACATGACAGAGCTTTTCTTGACGATGATGTTCACGAAGAGCCGAAGCGAACATTGGAAACCGAAGTACCGTTGAAGAAACACGCGTCGATGGAAGACGACAAAGTTTATATGGAATTTTCCTCCTCGCCTTCGAAATATGAATTTGTTCCGGTGAAAACCTCAGAGGAAGAACGACGCAGCCGCATGGCAATTAGTTTGGCTGAAGAGCCGGGCGATTATTTTGAAAGACGTTCAAGTCATTCCAACGAAAGAAGTGAGAGACCGGTAAGCAAAATACGGGAACGTGACGCTGCCGGTTCCAAAATGTATTTGTTATACCTCTCTTTATTTGCGGTTGTGGCTATTGCGGTTTACTTAGTTATGAGGAACAGTTCTCAATCAACTGATTTAAGCTTGAAGCCGGTGCCGCAGAATAATGTCGCACAGGCGAAAATAGATTCGATAAAAGCTGCCATAGAGAACGCACCGGATTCATCTAAGTATTTGCTGGATGAATCAAGCGATTTCCCGATCTCGGCAACGCCGCCCGCGCCGGTTAAAAGTTCTAAGGGTTCAGAAAAATTGCCCTCTGATGTAAACTCATCTAATTCAAAAAATTTATCCGCATCATCCAAACAGCCGGAATCAAAGCCGCCGGTCGAAACAAAAAACAATTTATACAAAACGCCGAAGACCGATACGCGCATTACCAATTCGATTTACTACGACGGCAAGAGTTACAATTTCCAAGCTTCGTCATGGCGCGTCAAAGCAACTGCCGAGCAAGAAGTGCAAAGATTGCGTTCGCTTAATTTTAATGCTTATCTGGTTGAAGCGTATCTTCCTCAAAAAGGAGGAACTTGGTACCGCGTCAGGATCGGACCGTTCAATTCCGAAAACGCAACACGGCAGTTCATGCGCGAAAACAATTTTAAATAAACCCGGATTTCGATTATGAGATGGATTCAAATGCTCTTGAGCGGCGGAGTGGTTTTGTGGTTGCTGGTTATTTGTCTGGCTGTTGTTATCTTCATTTCTTATGAAAGGTTGACGGCGCTGAGAAAAGCGAAAACTAATATTCCAACTTTCTCGGTAAAGATGCGGAACATCCTAAAGAAGAAAGAAATTCAGTCAGCTATCGATTTCTGCATGGAAGATAAATCGACTATATCAAACATTATGCGAAGAGGATTAAAGAAATATAAATTCGGAAGAGAAAGATTTCTCGAAGAAATTGAACTCGGCGGCAAACAAGAAATCGGCAAACTTGAAAAGGGAATACCGATTCTTGCGACGCTTGCAACCGCTTCTCCAATGCTTGGATTCTTGGGAACAATAATGGGAATGGTTTCAACTTTTCGAGTTATTCAGGATTTGCACAGCAGCGTTACAGTTGCCGATTTTGCCGGAGGAATTTGGCAAGCATTAATTACCAGCGCGGTTGGCTTGATAGTTGGGATGATTGCTTTAGCGCTGTATAACTATTTTGTGAACGCAGTAAAAAAAATTGTTCTTGATATCGAAAGAATTGTCACCGAGTTGATTGATGTTATTGACGGCAACGACAAGGACCAAACGCAGATAAGTGAGCCGGAACAATGAAATTTGAGACCAAGCTGAAAACTGTAAGTTCGTTCAACGTAGGTGCGCTTGTCAATGTTGTGATGCTTCTGCTGATGTTTTTTTTCATGACGTCAAATTTTCTTTTACAACCCGGTGTCAGCGTAAATATATACCGGACCATTATCGACGATAAGAAAGATTTGCCGAAAGCTTTGATGATAATTGACGAACGCGGAAAGATGTATTTGGGTTTTGACGAGGTCAACTTTTCCAATCTTGCTAATAAAGTATCGGCGCTGAAACAAAATGTTCAAAACGATTTTACAATTCGTGTGGATAAGTCCGTGAAGATCGGTTTAATTGCCAGACTTGTTGAGACGCTTAAAACTGCCGGAATAAAAAAAATAAATTTGCAAACTGATTCGTTAACATTCTAAAATGTTTTTCAAAGAACCAAAAAAAATATCTTATCTTTTCTCAATATCCGTTCATGCAATCTTTGCGCTCTGGCTGGTTTTCACTAGTATCGGAGCCAACAACCAGCAGGAAGACTATCTTCTGGTTGGGTTCGGTCCCGGTTTCGGAATGGGCGGCGGCGCAGCGGGTCAAGGTGATCAGTCCGGCAGCGGCGGATTAACGCCTGAAACACCTCCGGAGAAAAAAGTTGAAGACAAGAAAGTTGACCTTCCAAAATCCGATCAGTTGAAAGATGAGGACGCGATTGCAAGTCCTTCTAAGAAAAAGAATGAAGACGAAATTTTAACCAGCAAAGTGAAACCGCTTTTCAAAAGCAACAACAAAGGCGATGGTTTCGGTTACGGTCCAGAAGGAAACGGTACGGGCGGCGGCGGATTCGGTTTTGCATTAGATTTCGGCGGAAGGGGAGTTAGACGAATTTATAGTTACTCTTTGCCGGAATATCCCGAAGGTGTTTCAAAGGAAATTGATTTGCGACTTCGGTTTACAATTCTGCCGGACGGCACTGTAAGCAATATCATCCCTTTGATTAAAGCCGATGCGAGACTTGAGATGACTGCGATAAATTCACTGCGTCAATGGCGTTTTGAACCACTGCCTTCCAACGCAAAGCAGCTTGAACAAACTGTTGTGATTACTTTTCCGTATCGTCTGCAGTAACAGTTTGTCCGGTCTTATCTTCGTGGTAATAAAATTTGTAAAAAAAGTATTCTACGATTGAAAGAAGTGTTAGCGAAATTGTATCGGAATCAAACTGAATCCCGAAACCTTTGCTGTCAATGAAAAGTTTTACAACTGCTGTTGCAATCGACCATCCCACCGCGAACAAAACAATAATCAAAGCCAAATTTGTGAACGCCGAGGCAAGCGATTCATTCTGCCGCTTTTTGGTAAAGATGATAAGAATGAAAATCAAATGTGCGCTGAAAATTAATGCCGAAATCATTTTAGAAATTATTTTGTGAGTTATCGATTCTGCTGTTTATTATTTGAGAGCCTACCAACCCGCCGATAGCACCGAAGATCAAATTGATTATGAAATTATTTACCAGGATGGAAAGAGTATAAATCCAAGAGAACCCGGTTGCTAAAATTTCATTTCTCACATTTTGAAATAGATACAAAACCTCACGCTTAATGTCTTCAGTGATTGGGAAAGTATCAAGCATGCGCTGTAAATCCGGGAATGCAGCGATTATATCGTTCTGTCTTGTAATGAACGTAATAAAAATTTCAAACGCACTTCCGAAAATTGCGGCAAATATTCCGGTCATCAACCCTATATAAACAGCTTTCTTAGTTAGGATTCTTCCTATTGTATGATTTGCTTTCTGATCTAATATTAATGCTAAGAAAGCAGCTATAGGCATGATGAAGCAGCAAGAAAAACTTTTCACGAAAGGGACGATCTGAAGAACGCCCGCGCCAAAACCACAAACAATACTTGGTAAATATTTTTTCACATTTTCCCGGAGTTTAATTCAACAAAAAGTTGACGCAATCCATTGTAAAGATATAAAAAACCGACTGAACCAAAAAGCAATCCCGTTGAAAAGGCAATTAATTTCGAATAACTATAAACATTGATCGTGTAAAGAAAAACATCCAACAGCATTGGCGCAGAAAAAATCAGCAGAAGTTTGATGCCAAGACTTTTCCTAAAATTGAAAAATATCAGCACGATACTGCTTATCAGCGAACCTAAGTAGATGCCAGTGCATCTTGCACAGACCATTGTTTCGTAGGTGCCGTTGGTGATCAGTTTCGTTTTTATTTGATGACAGACGAGCGAATAAGTTTTGTGTAAAAACGGTAGAGCTATGGTAATCTTATTATTGAAAGGAATGAGCCATTCGGAAAAAATTCCCAAGCACCAGATCAGCACAAGTAACACGATCACCAATTTTATGGAAAGACGCATAAGATGGTTATTCTGATTTCACGTAGTTGTAAATCAAAATGGAACTCTTGGTTAGAATATATAATTTCGATCCGAACAAAAACGTATCCATAATTTCTTGGTCGAGTTTCGGGTTGAAAATGACGGGGTCAAAATTACCTTGTTCAAAATCGGAATTCGAAAGAACCGCTATCTGAGATTTGCTGTTGACCGTGATCGATTGTGTTGTCGCGTTTATGTTTGTGGGCACGAAAG
>JAJYMU010000280.1 GCA_021786655.1 Bacteroidota bacterium | reverse complement strand
CGGAGTAACAGACGTAAAATCATTTTTTCAAGCGGGCGGAATCATTTTGGAATATGCCCGCAAGTTCTAACAAAACGAACTATTAGAGGAGAAGAAATATGGCGCTGATAGCAGTTATTGATGACGATCCGGATATCGTTGATGCCAGCAGTTTGGTGTTGAAATCAAAAGGATACGATGTTGTTACGGCTACAAATCCAACTGACGGATACAAAATTATAATGCAGAAAAAACCAGATCTGATAATTCTTGACGTGATGATGGATGAACCCGACGATGGATTTTTTATGGCACAAAAACTTCGCAAGGATAAAATAAAAACACCGATTCTGATGTATACTTCTGTCTCGAAAGCGATTGGAATGGATTTCGGGAAAAGTGAAATGGTGCCGGTTGATGATTTTGTTGAGAAACCAATTTCACCGGAGGAATTGATAGCTAAGGTTACAAACTTGCTGCAAAGAGTTGAGGAGGTACACTAATGTTAGTCTTCGAAAAAAATGCCATGACAGAAGAGATCGAACAACTCGTTGCAAAGTACGGCAATAATAGATCTTCGTTGCTTCCTATACTTCAGGATGTTCAAAGAATGCATAAACACATTCCAGATTTTGCACAGCAAGAAGTTGCTCGTCTGCTGGGAATTCATCCCGTTGAAGTTTATAGTGTGATTACTTTTTACTCTTTCTTAAACACGCAGCCGAAAGGGCGAAACATTGTGCGTCTTTGCCAGACAATTGCATGTGATCTTTTCGGAAAAAAATCCGTTGTAAAAGCAGTTGAACGGGAATTGGGAATTACATTCGGCGAGACAACCAAGGACGGCAAGTTCACACTCGAATATGTTAATTGCCTCGGTATGTGCGATCAAGGACCGGTGCTGTTGATAAATGAAAGAGTTTACTCAAAAGTCACACCTGAAAAAGCGATTCAGATTCTTGGCGGGGTGAAATGATGAACCAAGAAAAGAAAGATAGAAAAGGAACGGTTCTCTTTTCGAAATACGCGAGAGGTGAAGCGATTAAAAAAGCTTTATCACAAACGCGCGAAGATATTTTATTTGAACTGCGCGAATCGAAATTAAAAGGAAGAGGCGGTGCAGGCTTTCCGACAGCAACAAAATGGACAATCGTTGCGGCTGCAACTTCAAAGACGAAATATGTTATCTGTAATGCCGACGAGGGTGAACCCGGTACTTTCAAAGACCGAGTTTTACTTTTGGAATATCCCGAACTAGTACTCGATGGAATGGTAGTGGCCGGATACACTATCGGCGCCGAGAACGGAATAATTTATCTTCGTGGCGAATACGAATACATGAAAAAATCTCTTGAAGATTATCTGCATGAAATGAGAAAAGATAAACTGCTCGGAAGAGAAATTCTGAACAAGACGAATTTCAATTTTGACATTACCATTCGAATGGGCAGCGGCGCATACGTGTGCGGCGAGGAAACCGCATTGATCGAATCACTTGAAGGTAACAGAGGCGAAGCCCGCAACCGTCCGCCTTATCCTGTGAGTACAGGTCTCTTGGGAGCGCCGACGGTTGTGAACAACGTGGAAACATTAGCTTCCATTTCTCACATTGTAACTAAAGGCGGATTGTGGTTCAAGAAATACGGAACCGATAAATCAACCGGATCAAAATTGTTTTCCGTTTCCGGCGATTGCGAAAAACCCGGCGTGTATGAACTGCCGTGGGGAACGCGAATTTCCGAAATGCTCGAAATAGTTGGTGCGAAAAATACAAAAGCAGTGCAAGTCGGCGGGGCTTCCGGCACTTGCATTCCAAAATCGGGATTCAACAGAATCCTCGCATACGAAGACGCTGCAACTGGCGGATCGATAATGATTTTTAATGAAAGCAGAAACATGCTTCATGTTCTAAAAAACTTTATGGAATTTTTTGTTGAAGAATCTTGCGGTCAGTGTACGCCGTGCAGAATTGGAAATGTAAAATTACTTGAAGGAATAGAATTACTTGAACAGGGCAAGTGCACGTTTTCATATCTGAACCAGCTTAAAGAACTTGGCAAGACGATGCAGATTGCATCCAAATGCGGGTTAGGTCAGTCTAGTCCGAATTCGTTCATATCAATACTGGATAATTTTAAGGAGGAAATTTTTGATGGCAACGGAGGAACTTATGGAAAGTAAAAATAAACTGAGAGCACCTGTAAGCCAAAAGCCATTGAAGATTGAAAAACCAACGGACCTCACTACAATCGGAGGAACGGTTTCAGTTGAGATAAACGAGAAAAAAGTTGTCGTTCCGCTTGGCACAACAATTCTGGAAGCTTGCAAACAAAACGGGATAAGCATTCCAACACTTTGCCATCATGAAGATTTGTGCGTTGCGGGTGTCTGTAGAATTTGTGTCGTTGAAATTGAAGGAATGAGAACTCTGCAAGCATCGTGCGCATTTCCAATTACTTCTCCGATTAAAATAAAAACTTCCACACCAATGGTACGCAAAGCGCGCAGACACATAATTGACTTGATGCTGAGCGAACATTACGGAGAATGTTATTCGTGTTTCAGAAATGGGAAGTGCGAACTTCAAGCGTTGGCAAAAGAATACGGAGTTGATAACCTAACATTTGGTCACATCGATAAACCGAAATACGAAATTGATAATTCATCTTTCTCTGTTGTAAGAGATATGAACAAATGCGTTCTTTGTAAACGTTGTGTGAGAACTTGCATCGATCTTCAAGAGGTTGGTGTGCTTGAAGCAATCGATCGCGGTTCCAAAACTCACATAAGCACGTTCATGAACAAACCGCTGGCGGATGTTATATGCATTAACTGCGGTCAATGCATTAATCGCTGTCCCACATCAGCGTTGCGCGCTAACGATCCTTCAGACCGCATCTGGGCTGCTATTGACGATCCAAAGAAGCATGTTGTAATTCAAACTGCGCCATCACCGCGCGCAGCAATTGGAGAGGAGTTCGGGTTGCCCGCCGGAACATCAATGACCCGCGAAATGAATACGGCTTTACGGAGAATCGGTTTTGATAAAGTGTTCGATACGAATTTTACTGCCGATTTAACTATTATTGAAGAGGGTACAGAGCTTATAACTCGCTTGTACAAAGCGTTAGTAAAGAAACAAGATGTTGCGTTGCCGCAGTTTACTTCTTGTTCGCCGGGTTGGGTAAAATTTTTGGAACACTACTATCCCGAGTACATCGAAAACTTATCAACAGCAAAATCGCCACAGCAAATGTTTGGCGCATTGATAAAAACATTTTATTCCGAGAAAAACGGAATTGATCCGGCTGATATTATTTCTGTTGCCGTGATGCCGTGTTCTGCAAAAAAATTCGAATGTAACAGACCTGAGATGCATGCAAGCGGATTCAAAGATGTCGATTTCGGATTGACGACACGCGAGCTTGCTAGAATGATTAAAGAAGCCGGTATCAATTTACCGGAAATGCCGAAGAGTGATTTCGATTCTCCGTTCGGCGAAGCATCTGGTGCTGGATTAATATTCGGTGCAACTGGCGGTGTGATGGAAGCGGCAATTCGCTCCGTTGTTGAATTTGTATTGGGCAAAAAGACAGAAGACATTTTCGCGAATGCAAACATAATTCCTTTGCGCGGATTTGAAGGAATCAAGTACATGGAAATTCCGATCGGCGATCATGTGGGACCGGTACCGGCAATTTTAAAACATCTAATTCAGGATTGGAACTGGCTGAAAGGTGCTACACTCAAAGTTGCTGTTGCGCACGGGACAGCAAACGCAAAAAAAATTATGGACGACATTAAAACCGGCGGAAAATTCTCCGAATGTCATTTCATCGAATTCATGGCTTGTCCGGGCGGATGTTTGGGCGGCGGAGGTCAACCGATCCCGACAACTCCTGAGATAAGGCAAAAACGTGCTCAAGCCATTTATTCCGAAGACGAGTCGTTGGAAATCAGAAAGTCGCACGATAATCCGCATGTGCGAAGAATCTATGAGGAATTTCTAACGGAAGGACCCAGCGGACAGCTGTCGCATAAACTTTTACACACTCATTATGTCAAGCGGGGAAGTTACATAGCATAGTTTTTCATGCACACTCCTTAATGAAGCCGGATTGGGTTGTCCGGCTTTGTTTTTTTTGAAAATGAGTGGTTAGAATCAACACTGAGATAATTCGTAGAATAACAGTATCCATTTTTATTATATTGACAATTGGTTGTAAGGTCATTATGGATGTATTTCACTAGTTGATGTTGAATGACCATTAATTTGAATAGATCATGTTCGTTTTAGTACCTCAATGGGCCCAGCATTACGGCGAATTCTGGAAAGCCATCAGACTTAGGAACCGATGGTTCATACGACTCCGTTACATTACAGTAGTAATACTTCTTGGCTTTCTTCTATTTGGTGAATTGATCCTCAATTTTAACCTATCTAAGACTCAAATCATTGCAATAGCATTGATCTCGATAATCATTTTCCTTTACAATGTAATCCTTCAGTCTGTGAAGGATAAGATTGGTGATGTACCGAGCAAATTCAATTGTCTGCATTTCTCGCTGCTGCAGATTGTTTTGGATATGTCCGCGCTGATGCTTCTTGTTTACTTCACCGGGATGATCGACTCACCGTTGTACATGCTATTCATATTTCACATGATTATAGGAAGTTTAATACTGCCGGGATATATCGTTTACATTTGTGCCGGTGCAATAGCTTTTATTTTTGCCGTTCTTGATTATCTTCAACGAACAGATGTGCTTGACGTTTATCTTATTCCCGGATTGGTCGGCAAAGAACACGTTCACGAGATTACATACGATGTTCTGTTTATAACTGTGTTCGGTTTTATGCTATTTGTAAGTGTTTATCTTGCCAACAAAATTGCCAGGCAGCTTTACCGTAGGGAACAGCAATTGCGGCGTACGTTGGAAAAACTTGAAGAGGCAGAGGAATCGAAACAAAAATATACCATCGGAGTTGTGCACGAAATAAAATCGCCGATTGCAGCTTTGCAGTCTATCATTCAACTTTTGCTGGAAAGAATAGTCGGACCGATTGATGTTGAAGTTGAAAAGAAGTTGCAGCGTGCGAAGATCAGAACAGATGAGGTTTTGGCATTGATCAACAACATTCTGAGATTTTCCAAATTGAAGCTGCTCGACATAACCTCTTCCGAAGAAGTTATGGTTGACGGTCTTATCCGCAGTTTAATCGAAAATCATTTTGAAGAGACAAAACAGAGAAAAATTGAATTTCAGATTTTCGATCAACGGGAAAATAAAAAAGCGGTAATGGGTGATAAGATCTTGCTTGAGTTGGCTTTCTCAAACCTTATAAGCAACTCAATAAAATATTCGCCCGATGACAGTAGGGTTGAAATTACTCTTTCAGAAAAAGATGCGGAAAACATTTTGATTGAAGTTTCTGATACAGGTATTGGAATTCCGCAACATGACATAAATAAAATTTTCAATCAGTTCTACCGTGCGTCAAACATTGACAAAACCAACATGGAAGGAAGCGGCATGGGGTTGGCGATTGTGAAAGAAATCATCGACCGCCACAAAGGAACCATCGAAGCAACAAGTCCATCAAAAATTGGCAATGCAAAATATCCCGGCACTACAGTGACGATAAGACTGCCATACAAGATTACATCTGAAATTGAACCTGAAGAAATCACTCGTGAGGATTACTGATAAACACAAAGTATTCTGGTGGAATTTTCTGCGCTGCCAGAATTGCCGATTCTAAGTTTGAAAACATTGCATACACAGTAGATCCGCTGCCCGACATAAGAGAAAATAGCGCGCCATTTTCATACAGCAACGATTTAATATTACCAATCTCAGAATACTTTCCAAAAGCATAATCTTCAAAATCATTTTGAACTTCTTCACGCATTTTGGCGTAATTCAAATGTCCATTAATGACAAAATTGTTGTACTCTATAAGAATACCATGCCCGGCAACATTTTGGAAAGCTTCTTTCGTTGAAATGTTGATCATTGGGTTGACAATTAGTATCGGCTCTTCAATGTGAAGATTGATTTTGTGAAGGATTTCACCGCGAGATTCTCCGATAGACGGGGACAAACCGATGAAGAACGGAACATCTGACCCAAGTTGTAACGCCAAATCCATCAGTTGCTGATGATTCAGTTCGAGCCGGAAGAGTTCGTTTAACGATTTTAGCACAGCCGCCGCATCAGAACTTCCGCCGCCTAAACCGGCTTGCGATGGAATTCTCTTCTCAAGTGTGATTCTGACATTTAGTGTGCTGCCAGTTGTCGCACTTAATAGGTCTTTAGCTTTAACAACCAAATTAGAATCGTCCTTTGGTGCCGATTCGGAGTCGCAGAAGAATTCAAATCGGTTTGAAGGCTCAAAAGTCAGCACATCATACAAATCATTGATTGGATAGAACAAAGTGGAGAGATTATGAAATCCATCCGTTCGCTTAGATAAAATCTTTAAGCCAATATTAATTTTAGCCGGTGTTTTAACTTCCATATACTTCATCAAAATATTCCTTGATAGCTCGCGTATGATTAGGATTAGAACCGCAGCACGAACCAACGAAAATCGGTTTTTGGCTAAGCAAAGGTTTTATCAATTCAACATAAGCAGCGGGATCAATGCTACATGAAATGTTCTGGTCGGATACATTCCCGTCTCCACAGTTGAAATAAAAACCGAATCGGTCCGGCAATGGATTTGATTCGACATATTTCAAAAACGATTCCGGCTTGATACAGTTGAATCCGATTGCAGCGGGAGAGTAGCTTTTTATAAAATCAATTACATATTGTAACGGCTTACCGCATAATAGGTTATGATTGTTATCGAAATATAGATTCATGATAAATGGGATAGAACTCTGCGCACAAAATTTTGAAATTATTTCAATTTCATCAAGATGACTTTGAGTTTCATTCCAGATTATGTCGCAACCGGATTCCCAAAGCCACTCAATATGTTTTTTGTGGTTATACTCCAATTCAGTTTTTGAAATTGTTCTTTCTGACTGATAGCAATCTTCAGCTGGGGCGTTTGATCCGGCAACAATAACCTTACTATCTCCGCGGGCTTTAAAGGCAAGTTGAACGCTGTTCCTTACAAATTCTTCATTTGAAATTGTTAAACTCGACAGCTTATAAGCAGCCGGGTTGGTCCTAAAAGTATTTGTTGTAATTATTTCAGCGCCAGCTGAAATATATTCCTTGTGAAGACGAATGATTTCTTTTGGAAAGGTTACATTAGAAATGGAAGACCAAAGATTTGTATCTGGCGGCAAATTTCTCTCAAGGAGCAGTGTCCCAATCGCACCATCTAAAATCAATGGCCGATTTATTCCTTTTTGAAATGATAGAAAATCAATTCCAGTTTTTTTTGTTTCGGCTTCTATCAAAATAACTCACCGTTTCTTTAACAATTTTTTCTAAGTCAATCATTTGAACACATTCAAGATTATATGGGCAAACTTTTTTCCAGCAAGGCGCACAGAACAGACCTTCAGGAAATAACTTAATGCCCCTATCGTACAAATCAATTTCTGTCCAACAGCTCAATCCGAACCAAGCAATCGTAAATTTCTTAAGTGCTATTGCAAGATGCATACCGAATGAATCGCCGGTGATTATTACGTCGGGAATATTCTCGTAACATGCGCCTCTTCTAACACCATCTCGCGTTGGTGTGTTTATTACTTGTCCGGGGAATAAGGATGCAATCGAGTTATTTCTTTCTTCGTCTTCCGGTCCGCCAAGGAGCATAATTTTAAATCGTTTGTATGAAAGGAATTTTTCAATTAACGCCGCATGTTGTTCTACAGTCATTTTTTTGTTGGGATACAATTCAGAACAGCCGGTGTTGAAACCGATTATTTCATCCTTGCCTGTTATTCCTAGTGATGATTTATATCCCTCTATAAACTCTTTTTCAGCTTCTGAAAAATTAAAAACATATTCATCCCGCGCGTAACCCAAGTCGAATGTCTCGGCAAGATAATCTTGTCCTAGTCTTTGATTGACCTTAAACTTTAAATGATCGTCCATGCCAAGCTGATAGTTGTACTCCGCGCCTTTGTTGAGTGGGATTATCTGTCCATTCTCATTAATGCCAAAGCCCATCTTTTCTTTTGCATCGATTTGCATAGTTAACGCTCCAGAACGCAAAGACTTGTCTACATTCATCACGATATCAAACTGAAGAGAGCGAAGAACAGATAAACTTTCGAAGTCATATGGAAGTACTCTATCGATGTAGGGATTGAATTCCAGCAAGCCAACAGCATTTTTTAGTGTAATCCAATAAATAGTTGACTGAGGAAATTTTCTTTTGATCGCCGGAAGTTGGGCAGTTGTCATCAAAACATCTCCCATAGCGTCTAGGTTGATGATAAGAATCCGCGTTCCCATGGGATTATATTCTTTACAGCCGTCCTTCAAACAATCATGATCGGGAAAACACGGTTTGTAACCGCTGAAGTTTTTACATGTTTTGATTTTTGTATCCATAATAGTATTTCTCAAAAAATGGGAAAATTTTTTCTTTAACCGACTCGTAAGAAACATTCTCTAATGTCGGTTCTTCCGTTATCACGCATTCGAAAGGGGAATGGTAAGGCGACCAGATGCTGTCTTTCGTGTTATACTTCACATAAATACCAAACAACGGTTTATTGAACGCCGAAGCGATATGGACAATCGAAGTATCAGGTGTCAATATAAAATCAAGTTTAGCAATCATTGCGCAAAATTGATCGAAGACCGGTCGATAGAAAATAGGAACTTTACCTTCGGCAATTTCAATTGCACTTTTTAGATCTCTTTCGGCACACATCAAAAGTAGATTTAACTCATACCCTGATAGATCTGCAATTAACTGCTTGAAATTTTGCTTGCCCCAGAATCGTGCATCACTTCCGGCTGAAATGTTGATTCCTAACAAAAATTTCTTGTTCGCATAATGCTTTTCCAGAAATGCTTCAGCCTTTATTGATGCATCGGATGAAGCGTCATATACAATGTTAATTCTTGAGCGATCTAGAGTTAGATTGAAAAGTTTGCTGAATTCCAGCACGCGGTCCACTACATGATATTTTGCCGGATCCAATTTTTCAACTGTGTGAGTAAATAATTTTGCGTTCTTCTTGTTCAACCCAAACTTGTAATTCACTTTGCTAAAAGCAATTAAATAGCTCACCGTTGATGAAACATCATCGTGAAGATCAACGACTGCGTCAAATCCAATTTTGTTAATCATTTTAATCAAAGAAAAAATTCCGTTAACCTTTTTCCGATAAACAATTATTTCGTCGGCAAATTTAGGATTTTCAAAAATAAAGTAGTTACTGCTGGAAGCAAGAACAAAAACTTTGCAGCCGATCTGTCTCTTAATTTCTGAGAGAAGCGGGGTAGTTACAAGTGCATCACCTATTCGGTTGAGACGGATAAACAAAAGCTTAGATTCCTTGCTAAATACGGGAAGCGACAAACGCTTTGGTTTTCTTTTTATAAACAAAAGCAACTTGAGTAAAAAATGTCTCAGAAGAATTTCCAGATCTTTCAAGGCAGTGGATTCAAATTATTTTTATGAATTAAGTTAGTTACTTTAGCTAAAACTTTGTCTGTCGGCATTTCAAGAAAGCATTCGTGCTTACGCGGACAATCCAACAAGTTGCAGTTAATACATTCCAACTCAGTCAGCTGAATCCATTCGTGTTTTTCTCCAAATGGTCCTTGCATCAATGGATTCGTTGGACCATGTAAACTCAGAACCGGTGTCCCAACTGCTGTAGAAATGTGCATCGGGCCGCTATCATTCGCAATTAATATTTTGCATTTGGAAATTAAAGCAGCTAATTCTTGAATCGAAGTTGAAGGAGCAAAAACCGATTCATGTTTCATTAATTGTTGAATCTTCCTTGCATCGTCTTCATCGGAATGTCCCCACAAGATAAGTATCTTAGAATTGTACTTCGATTTGATCGCATCTGCGATCTCCGCAAACTTTTCCGGATCGCACTTTTTGGATACCCACCCGCCGGTAGGGCATACACCAACCACAAAATCGGTATCTGAGAAAACAGAACTAAAGTATTTCTCGGCAAATAATAAGGCGGATGTGCTGATAAAATAATGAAGTTCTTTTTCTTTATGACTAAGTCCGATAAGCTTCAGCGTTTCCAGATGAAGCTGAGCCGCATGATATTTACCTCTTTCAGCCGGTCCAAAAATATTGTATGCGTAAGTTCTTCCTCGGTATGGAAAACCAACTCTGTATTTTGCTCCACTTAAAAAAGTTATTATCGCTGTTGATGGATTGGTAAAGAAATCTAACACAAGATCATAATGGTTTTTTCTTATTCGGCTAATAAGCGAAACCTTTTTCCAAAAATCTTTCCTTTCGAAAATCAGCACTTGTTTTACATCCTTTAGTCCGGCTAAACCTGGCATGGAAGGCGTTTCCACTAAATAATCTATCTGTGCGTTTGGAAAATCTTTTCTGAGATTATTCAAAACAACGGTCGAAAGAACAACATCACCAATGCCTCTCAGCTTGATGACTAGTATTTTCTTAACTTTTTCTTTGCCGATCTTAGTTTCAGCCAAATTCTACTCAGGGGAAAAAGAAATTGATATCAAGTGAATAAAAATTACATTTCATTGAGTTAATTACTATTTCAATTTACAAAGAATATGATACTCCATCAATGAAGCATTGTGAGAAGTCAATTTATAAATGGAGAATAAAATGGATCTAAGCGGGAAACGTGCAATTGTAACCGGCGGCGCAATGGGAATCGGCTTTGCAACCGCCAAGCATCTTATCAAAGAAAAATGCACCGTTACTATCTGGGATATTAACGGGAAAGAACTCAAGCGGGCTAAATCTGAATTGGAAAGTCTCGGCGGAAAAGTATTTACTCACATCTGCGATGTAACCGACAAGGAAAAAGTTTACGAATTAGCTAAGAAAGCAAAAAAAGAAATGGGCGGAACTGACATTTTGATCAACAATGCCGGTTACGTAAAAGGCGGAGAACTTCTTGATCAAACTGACGAAGTTTGGGAAAAAACAATTCAAGTCAATCTAACATCAATGCTCTACACGATTAGAGCTGTCCTTCCGGAAATGTATGAAA
>JAJYMU010000305.1 GCA_021786655.1 Bacteroidota bacterium | reverse complement strand
AATGTGTCCTGATACAATTGATTAGCGGAATCACTCATCCTCATGTTAAGAGAAAGAATAATCAAGATTACGAATCCCGCTATAACGTTTGCCCCAATCAGTTTAATTAATTCTGACATAACGCTTAATAAGTTGAAATTGAATTTAGTTTCAGTGTGTCTTTTAAATAAGTATTGGTAACAAAAACATCGATTCGTTTGGCGAATGTTTGTGAAGAACTAGTCTGGTTCGGATTTAATTTCACCGAGTAATTAACGTCAACTTTTGTTGTAAAAACTCCCAGTGTATTCAGTGTATCCAACCGCACGTAATTTTTGTAATCGTCAATGTCGTCATAATTTGCCGGGGAAGTTTCACTGGAATCGGGACCGAGAGCACCAGCGGCAGTAAGTTGAGAAACATTATTCACCCTTTTCGAAACCGTCTTCTCGTCAAATGCTTTTGCCTGTATCTCATCAATCATAGACTGACCGATACCAGACGCGGTAATAATAGCTTGGTTATAAATGTCAAGATCAGTCTTTGTATTGTAAGAATTGTAGAAAGTTAACGCGAGAAGACCAAGTAGAACCATTCCGCCAATAACCAATATGATTTGTTGAGTGCCCATATTTTACGGTGAAATTTACCTTAATTATAATTTGAAATTTGTGCTTTGAAACAACAGCAACCGTAAATTGTGGAAAGAGAAATCATTCTAGGAATCAATTATCGTGCAGATCAAAATGTTGAAAAACGCCGACAAAAACAACATTCGGTTTGGACAGATGGTTCGTTCAAAAGTAAATCAGTAGAAACTACACGTAACTAGTTAGAATTTGAGTGAAATTTATATTTAGATCAAAGTTGTTATATTGAACCCGTCGATTTCAACAAGAAATATTGAATATGGATCCGATTAATCTGCTGTTAGCGATAAATTTATTTGTTTCGATGAGCGCCAACTATTCCGGCGCAAAGAAAGGTCTTAAAACTTCTGTTACGAAAGTCATTGACAGACCGGTTTCTTACCTTCAAAAGGTTCCGCCAAATGTTGCAGCTGTGGTTTTAATTCTTACGATTGTCAGCATTTTTAAGGTTGGTACTTTGCCGGCAAGTTATGAAGCTCAGTATTCTACTTTACGAATTATTGGATTAATTGCTTTTGTTTTTTTCTCATGGGTTCAGGTGCTCTCATATAAATCTCTTGGAAAGTTCTACTCGCAAGATGTTGTTGTTATTAAGGAACATGAGTTGGTTGAAAAAGGTTTGTACCGGTTTATACGTCATCCACAATACTTAAGTCAGTTGCTAAGTGATTTGGGCGCTGGCGTTGCGTTGTTAAGTTACGTTGTAACACCGGTCGTAATTTTTATCGAGATTCCGCTTTTTGTGCTTAGAGCCCGGCTTGAAGAAAAAATTTTGCTGAAGCATTTTGGTAATCGGTTTGTTAGCTATAAAAAAAGAAGCGGCTTTATGCTTCCGTTTATTGGTTAGTGAATGATGAAGGCATATAAATTTTTTCTGCTCCTACTATTTCTTTCCGGAGTTATTTTTCCGCAGAGGCTGTACAAGATTACTGTGTCCACACCCGGCGGTCAAGCTAACCTGTCATACATAGTTCGTAACGGGATAGATTTCGTCTCGTCGAAGGAATTGGCGCAGTTACTTTCTGCAAATCAATTTTACAATCCTGAAACGAACAAGATCGAAATTAAGTTTAAAGACTATTCGCTTAAGTTCACTGCGAAGAATCAATTCATTGTTGTTCAAAGAAAATCCGATAATACTCAAACAAGTTTTCAAATTCCTATCTCTACGCTCTTAATAAACGATGACGTTTTTATCCCGCTGGTTTATTGCATCGAATATCTAAACTCGGGTTATGGGCAAATGTTGGAGTACGACAGTTCTACAAAAAACTTAACGATCACTCAAAAGCCATTTAGCCCGAAGACAATTGCTGTAGAGACGAAACCGGCTGCAACGGAAAAACAACAGCAAACAGTTGAACCGGCTCCTTCTACGACGACGGCAAGTTCATATGATATTTACGGCGTAACGGTTGAAGATAAGTCGAATGGTACTTTGATAAGATTGAAGGCAAGTAGAAAACTTCCGGTGATTCCGCGACAATCTATTACAGACGGCACATTAAATGTTTTCTTGAACGGCGTTACGGTTCAGCCTGGAATCCAAAATTCCGTTAGCGCTGCGGGTTTGGTAAAGTCGTTTAAGAAAATTGTTGTCGGCAAAAAAAATATTCAGCTGGAGTTTGATCTTGCCGACGGTTATTCATCATCGGAAGCGTTTCAGGATGTTGAGAGCAACGATATACTCATAACAATTCACAACAAACTTTTTGCGGCGGCGTCCGAGCTAGAGAGCGCAAAATCGAAATGGATTTTTGATGCGGTAGTTATTGACGCGGGACACGGCGGCAAAGATCCCGGCGCAATAGGCGTTACCGGTGTTAAAGAAAAAAATGTAAATCTTGACGTCGCACTTAAACTCGGCAAATTGATCGAAAAAAATCTTCCTGATGTAAAAGTTATCTACACAAGAAAGACAGATGAGTTTATCGAGCTGTATAAACGCGGCAAGATCGCGAATGAAAACGGCGGCAAGTTGTTTATTTCTATTCACTGCAATTCAACAGAAGCAAAAAATATTCCCACAGGCGGTTTTGAAGTTTACCTTTTACGTCCGGGCAGAACCAAGCAGGCTATTCAAATTGCGGAATTTGAAAACAGCGTTATAAAGTACGAAGACAATCCGAAGCGTTATCAAAAGTTAACCGATGAAAATTTTATTCTTGTCAGCATGGCGCATTCGCAGTACATGCGCTACTCAGAAAGATTTTCCGATTTCTTGAATCAAGATTGGAAACGATTGGTAGAAATCCCTTCTCTCGGAGTTAAGCAGGCGGGCTTTTATGTGCTTGTCGGCGCGTCTATGCCTGGTGTTCTAATCGAAACGGGATTTCTCTCGAACCGAAAAGATGAAGCTTACCTCGCAAGTTCATCTGGACAAAAAGAAATTGCTCAAGCTATTTTTTCTGCTGTGAAGCAGTACAAAACTTACTATGATAAGGAGATAAATAACTAGAAGGTGGCATTCAGCCTTCGGCGCTCAGCTATCAGCTAATTTATAAAGGGAGGAAATCGGGATGAAGAATTTTAGAGATTTAAAAGTTTGGTTAAAAGCACATGAACTTGCTCTGGATGTTTTTCGAATTAGCAAATCATTCCCAAAAGAAGAATTATTTGGAATTACTTCGCAGCTTAGAAGATCGGTTCTATCTATTCCAACAAATATTGCCGAAGGTTGCGGCAGAGGAAGTGATTCTGATTTCGCACGATTCATTCAAATAGCTATTGGCTCTGCGAGTGAGGCGGAGTATCTGATTTTCTTTTCCAAAGAGTTAAACTTTATTGATGAGTCGAAGTATGTGGTTTTAAACCAAAGTGTGGTGGACATCAAAAAATCTTTGACTGCCCTTATTAAAAAGCTGAAAGCTTAACGCTGATAGCCGACAGCCAAAACATTTGTTATTCATGCCTCTTCACACTAATTTTACGACAGTAATTTTTCAATAGAAAGGTTTGTTTCAAATGACGAATGCTCAAAAATGGGTCGCTGCTTTTTTAGGATTGTTTCTAATTCTTTTTCTGCTTGGACGGCTCACAATGAAAGAAGAATCTTCGACCCCTCCAATGATGATGGGTCAGATGGCGAATCAGCAGGCGCAAGTTTCCGAAGATGCCGATGGACCAACCTTGGTTAAACAAATTGGATGTATTTCATGTCACGGTGATAACCTGCAAGGAACGAATATAGGACCGGCGCTCGCGAATATTAAGGAACACTGGACACGTGACGCCCTAATCAATTATCTGCGGAATCCTTCGGCGTACAGCGGCGATGCTCGATTTCAACAATACCGCGAACAGTTTAAGAATGTTGTAATGCCCTCGTTCAACAATATGGATGTGAAGCAACTTGGTAAAATTGCTGAGTATTTGCTGACTCGGTAATTGTCGAAATAAATAGACGGAAAGTTCAAACCCAATTCGCAATGGGATTGGGTTTTTGTTTTAAAATAAAATCCGGCAAAAGCCGGATTCTTTAACTTCGACCTTTCGCTTATCAGCTCAAGCTATCGTCACATCCTTGCACAAATAAACATCTTGAATTGCATTCAGAAGTTTTACTCCTTCTGCCATTGGACGCTGAAATGCTTTGCGTCCTGAGATCAATCCCATTCCTCCGGCGCGTTTGTTAATCACTGCAGTTTTAGTAGCTTCGGCAAAATCGTTTTCGCCGGAAGCGCCGCCGCTGTTTATCAATCCTGCGCGACCCATGTAGTTGTTCATTACCTGGTAACGTGTAAGATCAATCGGATGGTCGGTTGTGAGTTCGGAATAAACACGCTTATCAATTTTTCCGTAAGAAGAATTACCCATATTGAGTGCGGTGTACCCGCCGTTGTTCTCCGGCAGCTTTTGTTTAATAATGTCCGCTTCGATTGTTACGCCGAGGTGATTTGCCTGTCCGGTCAAATCTGCCGACACGTGATAATCTTTATCTTTTTTGAACGCGCTGTTTCTCAAGTAGCACCAAAGTATGGTTGCCATTCCGAGTTCGTGCGCATGCTGAAATGCCTGACTGACTTCAATTATCTGACGAGCGCTTTCATCCGAACCGAAATAAATTGTTGCGCCAACGGCTGCCGCGCCCATATCCCAAGCCTGCTTAACATTTGCGAACATGATTTGATCAAACTTGTTCGGGAATGTGAGCAGTTCATTGTGATTAATTTTTACAATGAACGGAATCTTGTGCGAATATTTTCTTGCAACAGAACCAAGTACGCCAAGCGTCGATGCAACCGCATTGCAGCCTCCTTCGATTGCAAGCTTTACAATATTCTCCGGATCGAAGTAATCCGGATTTTTTGCAAACGATGCGCCCGCACTGTGTTCAATTCCTTGATCGACTGGGAGAATTGAGAAATAACCTGTGCCGCTTAATCTTCCGGTGTGAATCATCCACTGAAGATTTTTCAGCACGTTCACGTTTCGGTCGGTCGGAAAGAAAATTCTGTCAACAAAATCCGGACCGGGAAGATGCAATTTTTCTTTCGGAACCTTTGCTTTGTAAGTGAGCATGCTATCGGCGTCACTTCCTAAATACTCTTTAATTTTTTCAATCATTACTAACCTCATCTATTTTTTGAAAGCATAGTTGAATTAGATTTTGTCGAGAACAGAAAAAGGCAAAGCAGAAGGAATTTTGAAATGAAATTTACAATGTTAAATACAAGAAGCAAGCGGAAGGATGCTAAGGATAACTTTAATGCGAAAGCGGCAAAGTAATCTTATTTTCGAGGTAAAAAAAGTTTCCTCGGTTTAATCAGTTGGCTTTTTGTGCTACAACGCAGATATGTTTTGAACCTTTTTTACCGAGCCACGAAGAAATTTTTACGAGAACCTTTGCTATAGACCTGCTTGCAAAAAGCTGCTTTACAATCTTTAAATTGGCTCCCATCTTCAGCCATGAGTAAAATTGATAGCATAATCTATCGTTAAGAGGAAACGACTTTTGAACTTTTAACGGGCTTTTGTTGATGAAGCTTATGAAGTATTCGAAATGATGCGGCTTTTGATAATCGGATAAAATTGCATATCCGCCCGGCTTCAAAAATTTATTGGCATTTTTCAATGCTTCCATTTTTTCTTCGTCGTTGCTGAACCATTCTTCAATGCCGTCGCATAACAAAATTAAATCGAAATGATTATCTGGAAAATCGGCGGTTAAAATATTCTTCGTCACAAATTGAAATTTGGTAGCATTCTTGTCCGATGTAAGATTTTCGGCAAACAGCGCCGACTGCTCTACAGCTGTTTTTGAAACGTCGATTCCCACTACTTCGGCAGCTAACCCGTTCAATCGAAATGTTAAATGACCTTTGCCGCAACCAACATCGAGCACTCTAACATAATTTGGTTTGAGAGCTTTGGCTGTGTTTATAACAAACTCATGGCGGAGAACCTCAACTGCAAACTTGGTATAACCCCAAGGTTCGCCTTCGGTCCGGTATTTCTGTTCGTAAAATTCTTCCGATTTTTTCGGGTACAAGGGACTTTCCTAAACACGTTGAATTACAAAAAGGGCTTGACGAATCAAGCCCCGTTAACTAATTCAAATATAGTTTTAAAGTTGATTAAGCTCTATTAGCGCTTCCGAGTACGTTAACAATTTTGTGCTTGTAAAGTTCTTTCAAAGAATCGCGGGCGGGGCCAAGATATTTGCGCGGATCAAATTCTGCCGGACTTTCCATAAATGTTTTTCTGATTGCGGCAGTCATTGCCAAACGTCCGTCGGAATCAATGTTTACCTTGCAAACGGCAGATGCAGCAGCGCGGCGTAATTGTTCTTCGGGAATGCCAACAGCGTCTTTCAATTTGCCGCCGTTACTGTTAATTATTTTTACCAAGTTTGATGGAACCGATGACGCGCCGTGAAGCACAATCGGAAATCCGGGAATTCTTTTTTCGCACTCTTCTAAAATATCAAAACGCAGCGGCGGGGGAACTAGTACGCCGTCGTCGTTACGTGTGCATTGTGCCGGCGTAAATTTATTTGCGCCGTGTGAAGTTCCGATAGAAATTGCTAGCGAATCAACTCCGGTTTTTTTAACAAAGTCTTCCACTTCTTCCGGTTTTGTGTAATGTGTTGTTTCGCTGGAAACTTCATCTTCGATTCCGGCTAGAACTCCGAGCTCACCTTCAACGGAAACATCATGTTTGTGCGCGTACTCAACAACTTGATGTGTGAGTTCAACATTTTTTTCGTACGGATGATGAGAACCGTCAATCATAACCGACGAGAATCCGGATTCGACGCATGATTTGCAAAGCTCAAATGTGTCTCCGTGATCGAGGTGAAGAACGATCGGAATATCGTAGCCGAGTTCGTGAGCATAATCAACTGCACCTTTTGCAAGATGCTTTAACAAAGTTTGATTCGCATATTTGCGCGCGCCGCTTGAAACTTGCAAAATGACCGGCGATTTTGTTTCAACGCATGCGCCGATGATTGCCTGAAGTTGTTCAAGGTTGTTAAAGTTAAAAGCCGGAATTGCATATCCGCCTTTCACCGCTTTCTGGAATAACTCTTTTGAGTTTACCAATCCCAGTTCTTTGTAAGTAGTCATAGTCTATCTAATCCATTTATTTTTATTGAAGAAAAATTTCAGTTGAAATAAGCAACAACGCCGATGTGAAATGTCAGCAAATCGGTTTTCGATTTCTTGGGGAAATAATAAACTCGTCCATCCGCCGGATTGATCACAATACCGTTCTCAGTTAAATATTCGGCTTCGGTTCCGTAAGTGTATCTTGCTTTTAGATCAAGATAAAGAGTTTTAACATCGCCCAGGTCCTGCGCAACTCTAAATAAAATTCCTCCGCCGGCACCGTAGCTCCATGTGAAATCCGAATAATTTGTTGTTGATGCGATTGGAGTGCTTTGATAATAACTTTTGACTTCCGTCTCGGTAAAAATATACGCGCCGCCGAAAACTCCTTCTACATAAGGACGAACTGTCCCGGTGAAAGGACTCAGCTGAAACAATGCGTGCAAGTTCACCAAGCTGTTCGTTCTGGTCACGTCAACATTAACATCAGGAATGGTGAGACTGAACGGTCTTCGTTCCGTTCTCATTCCGTAAATCAAATATCCAACGTTGAGCCCGACTGTAAACGGCCGCTCTTTGCTTGGCGACCAAAGTGTTCCGTAAACTTGAACGCCGAAACCTAATCTGTCAACATTGCTTCTGAACTCCCCCTGAGGCGACCCGATCATGAAAGAACCGCCAGCCGTCTGCGCAAATACAACGGAAGAAAACAGTAACGGTATAACAAACCCGATAAGTTTTTTCATCATCTATCCATTTAGTTGGTTTGATCTACTTCGTATCCGGGGAAGAATTCGAAGACAAAAATTTTTCAGCGCAAATATATGATTTTTTCAGTATTATTTTGAAATCAGCCTAGTTGAAAACAGCGTCTTTTCTGTGTGATTCTACGAGGAGATTGCTGTATTCATCGAACGAAATTTCTTTTGCGCCGAACATTTTTAAATGCTCGGTTTGATATTGAACATCGAGAAGAACAAATCCTTTTTCGTTCAACCGTTCAATCAATTTAACAAGAGCGCATTTTGAGGCTTGCGGTACAAGGGAAAACATAGATTCGCCGAAGAACGCGCCGCGGTAGGTAACACCGTAAAGTCCGCCAACCAAATTATTGGCTACGTAAACTTCAACGGAATGAAGATGACCAAGTTTTTGCAAACCGGAATACGCTTCGATTAATTCATCGGAAATCCATGTCGGTTCCCGGTGAGAGCAATTCTTGATTACTTCAATTGGCTGTGAGTCAATCCTAAATTCAAAGTTTGATGACGGAAAAAATTTCTTTAAGGATCTGGGTACATTAAAGTTGTTGAGGGGAATAACTGTTCTTGTTTCCGGCATGTACCATTCTATCACACCCGAATCATCTGCCATCGGAAATGCGCCGCGCGAATACATCAAGATCATGTTACGCGGTTTTAAAAGTTCTTTTTTGGAAAAAAACTTTTCGTTACTCATGCGCCTTTACTTCGTAAAGAATTATATCGTAACCTTTCTTGGTCTCAAGTCCGGCAAAAACAATTCCAACCAAGACGAAGATCATTCCAACCAAGAACGCAGCAATTATAAAATAGTTAAGTCGTCCCAGCGCAAGAAAGGAAGAGATGCCGAGTAGCATGGAAGTTATGATAAACAGAGCAACCGCGATTGTGTAAGACAATACTGAGTTTCGTACAAGTTTGGAACGATATACCAATGCGCCAATTTGCGTTGCGATGCTTTCAAGACGAACGTTTTCGTCTGTCGTTACCGGATGTTCGCCAATCTTTATCATTAATTTTCTTTTCTCTTCGTTAAGCAATCTTATTCGGTTAACGACCAGCGAGTATTTGTTATTGATACCAAGCAAAAGCAAGCCGCATGCGCTAATCATAACCGCAGGCGCAATCATTAATTGGATTATCTGAACTGCATTGAGAGTTAGTTCTTTGAAAATATCCATAAGTTCCTCATAAAAAAAGAGACGATTTGTTGAATCGTCTCGTTAACCGCACAATTTATTTTTCCGTCATGAAAGGATAACGGTAATCCTTAGGCGGAATAAAGTTTTCCTTTATGGTTCGCGCCGAGACCCATCTTAGCAAATTCAAATAGCTTCCGGCTTTATCGTTTGTGCCGCTTGCGCGCGCACCGCCGAACGGCTGCTGACCAACAACTGCTCCGGTTGGTTTGTCGTTGATATAAAAATTTCCCGCAGCGTTAACTAAAACTTTATCGGCAAACTCAACAGCTTTCCGGTCTTGAGCGAAAATTGCGCCGGTGAGAGAATAAGGAGAAGTCTCATCGCAGAGATGAAGCGCCTCTTCATATTTGTTGTCGTCGTAAACGTAGATTGTAAGCACCGGACCAAAAATTTCTTCTTCTATTGTTTTGAATTTCGGATTCGTGGTTACAATCACGGTTGGTTCGATAAAATAACCGACTGAATCATCAAAGTTTCCGCCGACAATTATTTCAGCATCGTTGGCTGCTTTTGCAAATTTGATGTAGTCGGTGATCGTTGTGAAAGCATTTTTATCAATGACAGCATTAAAGAAATTGGTGAAGTCGGTCGGCTCACCCATCTTAATAGTTTTGATTTCGCTGACCATGTATTCTTTCAACTTGGGCCAGATCGATTTCGGAATGTATGCACGCGATACCGCAGAACATTTCTGACCTTGATACTCAAACGAGCCGCGTATGAGCGCAACACCGAGCGCAATTACATCTGCGCTTGCGTGAG
This sequence comes from Bacteroidota bacterium, assembly GCA_021786655.1. Taxonomy (GTDB): domain Bacteria; phylum Bacteroidota; class Ignavibacteria; order Ignavibacteriales; family Melioribacteraceae; genus Fen-1258. The sequence goes on along the minus strand of JAJYMU010000305.1, from coordinate 1,342 downwards.
CAAATACAAAATCTTTTCCGCCTGTTTCGCCGACCAATCTTGGGTACGATTTATATTTTCCTAAATTGTTCGCTGCTGTTCTCCACATTGATTGAAAAGTCGGCGTACTACCGGTGAAATGTATTCCTCCGAAGTGTTCAGAATCCATCACCGGATTTCCAACCTTAGAGCCGGAACCCGGGACAAAATTAATTACGCCGGGAGGCATTCCGGCGGCTTCCAATAATTTTATAATCCAGTAACCGGAATACACTGCGCTTGATGCCGGTTTGAGCAGAGCAACATTTCCCATTAATGCCGGTGCAGTCGGCAAATTTCCCGCAATCGAAGTAAAGTTGAACGGTGCTACCGCAAAAATAAATCCTTCGAGCGGACGGTATTCCATTCTGTTCCACATTCCCGCCGGCGAGTGAAGCGGCTGCTCTTGATAAATTTTCATTGCGTAGTATGCGTTGAATCTAAAAAAATCCGCGAGCTCGGCAGCAGCATCAATTTCTGCCTGAAATGGATTTTTACTTTGCCCAAGCATCGTTGCGGAATTAAGAATGTATCGCCATTCGGTTAGTCCTAACAAATCGGCGGCTTTCAGCAAAACAGAAGCGCGGTCGTGCCATTCCATTCGTGACCAAATTTTGTGAGCGTCCATCGCGGATTCGATCGCGGCCTGAACTTCTTTTGTTCCCGCTTTATGATATGTTGCCAAAACATGTTTGTGATTGTGCGGCATTACACATTTATCCGTGTCGCCTGTTTTAATTTCTTTTCCGCCGATGATTATTGGAATCTCAATCTGCTGTTTTTGCATTTCGTCAAGTTTTAATTTTAGTGCGGATCTTTCCGGTGATCCCAGTGCATAATTTTTCACCGGCTCATTTGGCGGGAGAGGTATGTTAAAAATTGCGTTAGCCATAATTCAGCCTTCCTTATTAAAGAAAATTTTTAGTGATTCAAAATTAGGAAAATTAAATGAATTCTAGATTCTCGGGAGTTTCTTTTTCTATTTCCCATTGAAGCGGATTCAATTGAATGTATTTTTCGAATCTGATAAAGCTCTTTTTCATCGCGGATTATATGTTCGTAATAATTACGCTGCCATTTGAAATCGGGCATTCCGGATTTGCGAATGCGTTTTGTAACGAATGATTTGAATTGACCGATGATAGAACCGAGTGAATTTGATTTTAAAGTAGGGGCGAATCGTTGATTCGCCCCGGTATTGTTTTGGGCGATCCCACGGATCGCCTTTACAGAATGATCGATAATTATTATTCCGTGAATATGATTCGGCATTATTACGTAATAATCCAAATCAACATTTGATCTGACTAATTTTGTTTTCTTC
>JAJYMU010000036.1 GCA_021786655.1 Bacteroidota bacterium | reverse complement strand
TTCTAACCCCACGCTCTCGCCTCGTAAGCCGCAAGGCGAAGCGGGTAAGCGTGGGGTTACTAAACAAACCTTTTCTCATTGGTTCGCCTCGGCGAATTAGTCCAAAGTCTATTAACCTAAACCCGACAGCATTGGAGTCACAGACTCTCCCCTACAATAATTTTAACGCAACAAGTCTGCAGTGATTAGAATTTGCTTCAATTCTTGTTTACCCGAGTCATTCAGAACTGACAACGGAGAGCGCGGCTCGCCGCCGAAATAACCAAGCGTATCCATTGCGGCTTTCAATCCGGCAACACCGTACTTTGCGGTTATTGCTTTGTTAACCGGCAGCATCTTCTTCTGAAGTTCGAGCGCTTCTTTGTGTTTTCCTTCATCAACAAATTTTTGAATTTGGATGCACTCATTAGGCGCAATGTTTGCAAGGGCAAGAATACCGCCGTCTGCTCCAGCAGATATTCCAGAGTATAAAACCGATGCCGTCCCAACTATCGTAATAAAATCTTTCGGTGTCTGATCGATTATTTCTGTTGTCTGACGAATATTTTCCGAACTGTTTTTTATTCCAACAATGTTTTTGTGCTCGGCGAGTTTTGCGACCGTTTCGGCTTCGATATCAACACCGGTGAACTTTGGTACGTTGTAGATGACAACCGGTACTTTAGTTTTATCGGCGACAGCAGAAAAATATTTTATGTACGCTGCCGGTTTCATTTCAGATTTGTAAAACGACGGAGTAAGAATCAAAACATAATCTGCACCGCGGTCCGCTGCGTCGTTGGAAAGTGAAATTGTTTCTTTGATTGAATCTGATCCTGTTCCGGCAATCAACAATTTATCGCCGGCAATATTTTTCTTTACCGCTTCTATAAGGTTTAGCTTTTCTTCGCGCGTAAGGAAAACACTTTCACCATTGGAACCCATAACGACGTATCCGCTGAGCCCGGTCTTGTTCCATCTTGAAAAATTTTGTGCAAGCTTATCGTATGCAACTTCGTCGTTCACAAATGGTGTTGCGATTGGAGGCATGATGCCGTGTAGTAATTTCATTTTAATCCTTCTATTCCATTATTACTATGAAAACATATTCTTCAAAACAAACCAAACATTTGCCGGACGCTCCGCAAGTCGTCTCATGTACCACGGATACCAAAATTCGCCGTAACTGATCAGCACACGCAGCTTATTGCCTCGCTTGGCGAGTTCTTTCTGGAATTCCAACTTGATTCCGTACAGCATATGAAACTCCAACTGCTCGTTTGAGATACCCAGAAGATCGGCTTCTTGTCTAATTTGCAAGATTAATTTTTCGTCGTGCGTACCGAAAACCGTGCGTATATTTTTTTCTTTTGATACGCTCAACATTTTCTTTGCGAGTTCAAAATAATTCTGATCAACTTTTTTCTTTTCTGCAAAAACAATTCCGTGCGGTTCTTTATATGCGCCCTTCACAAGACGTATGTGAGAATTTAACCTTAACAAATCATTCAAATCATCTTCAGCACTCAGCAAATAAGCTTGCAGACATAAACCGACATTGTCGAATTCACTCTTAATCTTTTTGTAGAATTCGATCGTCTTCCCGGTGTACGAGCTGGATTCCATGTCAATCCAGATCACGTTACCGAGTTTGTTTTTTACTTTGTCAGCAATAGTCTTAAATCGCTCATAAGTTTCATCAAATGATAAATCAAATCCGAGCTGTGTAAGTTTGAGAGAAATTTCCACATCGAGTTTGTTCGTCGAAATTTTATCGATCAGATCAAGATAATGATCGCGTACGGCAAGCCCTTCGGAAAGATCGGTTATGTTTTCGCCAAGTCTAGTGAAAACGGTTGTGATCGATGAGGCGCGAAACTTATCGGCAGCACGAAGCGAATCTTCAACGCGTTCACCGGGCATAAACTTTTTAACTGCGCTTTTTACAAATCCCCATCGGGGAACATGGTAACGCATCCATGAATTCTCGGAAGCCCAAAGAAGAATGCTGCGGGATAGACTCACTTCAGTTTCCTTTCCAGTTCCTATGCAAAGTTATTCTTTCGAATTATCTTTTGAAAGATCAGCGTAAAATAAATCCGTTTTTGAGAGGATCATTCGGATTAATGTAAAAAGTATTTTTGCCGGTGATGAAAGCGTTTCCTTCAACTTGAGGAATAACCGCGTCGTATTTGCCGAATTTGGTTGTCCCTAAAACTTTTCCTGTGAACTTGCTGCCAATGATGCTTTCAATAATCATTGGTTGATTGATCTTTATCTCGCCTTTTGAAAAATGAAGAGCCATTCGTGCGCTCACACCGGTTCCAGTTGGACTCCGGTCAACTTCACCTTCGGCGAAAATGCAAACATTACGGCTGTCCGCATTCTTACTTAACGGTTGTCCGTAGAAAATTGTTCCGTAGAGAAAACTCAAATCTTCATCGAAAGGATGCTTGATAGGAAAGTTTTTCATCACCGCATGTTTAATCATCATCCCTTTTTCTATTAACTCGCGGAATTCGCCCTCGTGCATTCTTAACCCTAGTTGCTCAGCTTTCACGAAAGCGTAAAACGCTCCGCCGAATGCAATATCGAAATTTATCTTTCCAAGTTTCGGCACATCAACAGTTTGATCAACCGCGTAAACGAACGACGGGACATTTTCAAAATAGACCGATTCAATTTTTCCATTCTTAACTTTTGCATGTGACGTGATCAAGCCGGCGGGCGAATCAATTTTGATTGTGGTTACATGTTCTGTTGTTTCAAACATTCCGGTTTCAAGAACAACTTTTGTAATGGCAATAATTCCGTGCCCGCACATTGTGCTGTAGCCTTCATTGTGAAGAAAGATTACCCCGAGATCAGCTTCGCTGGTAACGGGCCGTGTAATAATGCAGCCGTACATGTCGGCGTGTCCGCGCGGCTCGAACATAAGAGAAGTGCGGAGATAATCGAAATGATCTTTCATATAGCGGCGTTTTTCTAAAATCGTATCGCCTTTGATTTCAGGAAGTCCGCTGAGAATAATTCGTAGCGGTTCACCAGCCGTGTGAGCATCAATCGTTTCAACTTCCGCCCAATCGTCAGGCGGAATCCATCCGGCTATCTTATGAAAGTGTGATGTGAATGTCATGCATATTAAATTTTATCTGATGCAACTGCTTCAACATCTTCAACGGCTTTGGGAATAGGTTTGCCGAGAACGCGGCATCCTTTTTTTGTTACGACTATATCATCTTCAATTCTAATTCCGCCGAAACTTCTATACTGATTAACTTTTTTATAGTTGATGAACTCGGTGAATTTTTTCTCGCCTTGCCATTTATCGATTAACTGCGGGATAAAATAAATTCCAGGTTCCACGGTTAGAACAATTCCCGGAACAAGCGGGCGGGCAAAGCGCAAATACTTCAATCCGAATTGCGTGCTGCGTTTTGTTTTTTCGTCATACCCAAAATTATTCTCGCCGAAGTTTTCCATGTCATGAACATCGAGACCCATCAAGTGTCCCAATCCGTGCGGGAAGAACAACGCATGCGCGCCGGCTTCAACGGCTGTTTTAATATTACCTTTCATGAAACCGAAAGCTTTCAGACCTTCGGCAATCACCGTTGCGGTTTTGAGATGAACATCTTTGAAGTTTCTTCCCGGCTTAATTTCCGAAATAGCGGTGAGTTGAGAAATAAGAACGAGCTCATAAATTTCTTTTTGCTGAGGAGTAAATTTTCCGCTCACGGGAAAAGTGCGGGTGATATCACCCGCGTAGTGCATAACCGTTTCGGCGCCGGAATCATTCACAACTAGATCGCCGTCTTTCAATCTGTTGCCGTGATAATGATTATGAAGCGTTTCTCCGTGCCGCGAAAAAATTGTTGGGAATGCGAGTCCATTGCCGAGCGAAAGAGCAAGTCCTTCGATAAATCCGGCAACTTCACGTTCATACATCCCCGGTTTTGCAAAACGCATTGCGGTGGTTTGCATTGCGTAAGAAATTTCAATTGCTTTTTCAATTTCGTCGAGTTCTTCTTTCGATTTAATATAGCGCTGCTCTGCAACAGCCTTTATTAATTTAGTGGATGCGTACTCATTAACTCGTTTAGGCGCAAGACCGAGAAGTTTATGAATCATCAAAATATTATCATGGCGATACTGGGGAATGAAATGAATTTTTCTCCCTTGTTTAACGGCATTGCCGCACATCGTGAATAGTTGATCTAAGTTTGCCGTCGATTGGATACCGCTTTTTGCGGCACGCTTTTTAACCGTTGGCTGTGGACCCATCCACACGGTGTCGTCAAGAGAAAAATCATTTCCGAAAATAATTTCTTTATTCTCGTCAACGTCGATCAACGCTGCAAAGTCCGGGAAATCCAATCCAAAATAATAAAGAAAAGTGCTGTCTTGTCTGAAACGGTAACCGTTATCACTGTAGTTCATCGGCGCTTCGCTGTTGCCGAGAAATAAAATTAATCCGCTGCCGATTTGTTTTTTTAAATGGTTTCTGCGATCAACATAAATTTTTGAGTTGAACATGATTCCGTCCTTTCTGTCAATTGGAGATTCATTTTGAAAATCTATACCGAGATCAACAAAATAATCGCTGTATCCGGCAACGTGGCAAAAAGAATCTTTTTTGTACGATTAATATAGTTTAAAGGTTAGCAAAGCGAAAGAAAAGTAGAATTGCTGTTCGACCACCGCACCAATAGTAGTCTGAAATAAGAATTTTATTTCTTTAGCAAAGAAATCTGTCCGCCGTGATAAGCATTGTGCTGCAGCAACCCGGAGATCATGAACTCGAATGTATATCCAGTTCCGGCCGCTGCGTTTCTTTCGCTCCCCACAATTTTGTTTAAGTTCTCAGTAGGAAAGTTTTTCAGCACAGCAATTAGTTTGTTTGTGTCGTCGTACAATTGCTGCTTCGTGTCGTTCCAATATTTTTCTGAATTCCCGGTTGGATTCGGCCAATCGCCGACGGAAGGTTCGTGATGAACTTTTCCGTTCAGCCGATCTAGAACTTCTTGAGTCCATGCATCAATGTGAAGCGTAAGTTCAACTATGCTGTGAGCGTTTTTAATCGGTTTGTTGAATGCTTGTTTGTAGGTAACATCTTTTAAAATTACCTCTAATGATGCGCCGTGCCATGGATCGCCAAAAACAGAAAGGTGGAGTTCATTCGCTAATTTTTCACTAGTTGTCATCTTAACTCTCCCCAATTATTCGTTTAATACAAAAGTTTGACCGATTTCTTCGAGGCCAATTCTAATATTGTAATTCGGCGCAACACGTTTCATCCAATCAATCGGTTCGTTAAACGGCTCCGCACTTTGCTTAAAAGTTTTTGTGTGAATCGGGATAAAATATTTTGCGCCAATCTCGTTTGCCATTTGAAGCGCTTGCTCTGGATTGCAATGGTTTCTTATCCAAGGATTGTATGCGCCGATCGGCATAATGGCAACTTCAATCTTTTCATCTTTGAGCGGTTTCAACTTGTCGGTTAAAGAAGTATCGCCACCGAACAAAATTTTCTTGCCGTTGCGCTCAATCAAATATGCATTATAGCTCCGGCCGTCTTTCATGTATCCGCGAGAGCGGTCTTTCTCCCAAGGGAAACGCCACCCGAAATGTTTTACCTCGTTCGCTTTGAAATGAATATCATTCACAACTTTTTCTTGTCCCCAATCCAAAACAGTTAAAGATTTCCATGGTAAACCTTCGATAACATCTTTCGTTAGGTATGCAGTAACAACATCAATTTCGTTAGGATAATTTTTTGCGAATGCGCGCAGTGTCGGGTAATCCATGTGGTCCATGTGTGCATGCGAAAGAAGAATTACATCGGGTTTAGGAAATTCCCAAACTTGAAGTGCTGGAGGCGTTACGCGTTCTGGACCAATGCTTCCGCCGAAAAAGTAAAGACCAATGCGGTCAAACAAAACCGGGTCTGTAAGAATCCACTTGCCGAAAAAATTTATGAGAACCGTTGAATGACCAATCCATGCGATGGTGAGGTCATTGTCCTTCCATTTTTCCGGCTCGGGTTTGTGGTTCAGTTTGATTGACGGTTCGGCTTGCGTGTCGTTCTTGAAAAAAAGAGGCGGAAGGATTGCACCGGCAAGCGCTAAAGAACTTTTCTTTATAAAACTTTTTCTGTTGATTTTCATAAGTTACTAAACAGACAAGGACAAAAGAAAATTCCAAAATTGTTTCGAATTATTCAATGACAATTTTGTTGGAAAGTTCATTGGTGTCGTCGGACTTAACGGGGAAGTGTTTAGTCAGAATTTTTCCTACTCTATCAACACCCCATAGGATACCTTCACAGAAATTTCCGTTCTGAAATTTATGCTGAATCTCATCGCGCAATTTATCCCATGTTTCGTTGCCCACTTTTTCATGAATCCCTTGATCAGCGAGAATGTAGAATTGCCGGTCGCTAAGAAGCATGAAAAGCAAAATGCCGGTTTTATCTCTGGTGTTATGCATGTTGAGTTTATGAAATTCTTTTTCCGCAAGCTGCCGGATATTTTTCTTGCGGTCTAAAAAATGCCGGTGCTCTTTAATCGCTACGCGGATTTCTCCGGAAGTTGTTTTTTCTGCATCTTTAATTTTGTTTGAAACACGCAGAAACTCGTCATCGGAAAAATAATTGTAGATTAAACCGTCCATTGTCTATCCTTCTTTACGCAAAGATATGGTAAGCCGAATTCAAATGAAACAGAACTGGTACGATTAAGATGCCCTTCGAATTTTGAGCTAAAGAACGTAGTTTTCATCCAATTCCCATTTCAGCGGATTCAGCTCTATGTATTTTCTGATATTGTACAGATCTTTTTCGTTCCGAATTATATGCTCGTAATAATTTCGTTGCCAAATTATTGAGAGCGATTCAACTTGTGCTTTATGAATTCTCTTGGAGGACGCGGACTTAAACGATCCTATAATGTTTCCCAAAGTTGGGGCGAGGCATGCCTCGCCCGTACGATGTTTTAATTCATTCAGTATTATTGATCACATATCATTGACGCTCGAAATGTCGAGAAAATAGTTTTATATTTGCCAAGCATTTTTAAGAAACAAGGGATTAAGAAATGTACAAAGTAGTTTTACTGCGCCACGGCGAAAGCGAATGGAACAAACTTAATTTGTTTACCGGCTGGACGGACGTTGATCTTTCCGACAAAGGATTGGAAGAAGCTAAGCAATCGGGAAAAGTTCTTAAAGCAGAAGGATACACTTTTGATATCGCGTTCACATCCGTTCTGAAGAGAGCTATCAGAACTTTGAACATGACGTTGGAAGAGTTAGATCTGTGGTGGATTCCGGTAGTTAAAACTTGGCGTCTTAACGAAAGAATGTACGGCGCGCTTCAAGGATTGAATAAAGCAGAGACGGCTGAGAAATACGGAAACGAAAAAGTAAAATTGTGGAGAAGAAGTTACGATGTTCCGCCGCCGGCACTCGATGAAAACGATGAACGGTATCCTGGCAGAGACCGCCGTTACGCCGATATGGATAAGAAAGACGTTCCTCTTACCGAAAGTTTGAAACTAACCGTAGATAGATTTCTTCCTTACTGGCATGAGTCAATAGCGCCAACTATTAAGAGCGGCAAACGAGTCATAATTGCCGCGCACGGTAACAGTCTGCGCGCGCTCGTAAAATATCTCGATAACGTTTCCGAAGCCGAAATCGTTGAGCTGAATATTCCTACCGGCGTTCCTTTGGTATATGAACTCGATAAAGATTTGAAACCGATTAAGCATTATTATCTCGGCGATCAGGAAGCGATTAATGCGGCAATAAATGCGGTTGCAAAGCAAACAGAAAAGAAATAATTAGTCCCTTCGGTCCTGCTTTATGCGGGACTGAGCTATGGTAATAAAATTACGTTGCGAAGTAGGTTAAGATAAATTATAATTGTGGTAACCAAAGGAGAGAGGCTATAGTTATTGTTACGGTAACCATTTTTCGGGAAAATCATTTATGAAAAAAGTAACGCTTGTTCTTTCCTTTCTCTTCATTTCAATTACATCTCTTTACTCCCAAACCGTGATCGGAAAATATGCCGGCGAGTTTTTAGCGATTGGCGTTGGCGGACGCGCGCTTGCCATGGGAAGCGCTCAAGTTGCAATTGTTAATGATGTAACTGCCGGTTACTGGAATCCAGCGGGTTTGGCGCGGATTAATTATCCTCAAGTTGCATTGATGCACGAAGAACATTTCGGAAGCTTGGCGAATTACAATTACGGCGCGGTCGCAATTCCTTACGGAAAAGACATGAGCTTCGGAATAAGTCTGATCCGTTCGAGCATTGATGGAATTCCCGACACACGCAACGCGCTTTATGATGCAAACGGCGACGGAATTCTTGACATTCATACCGATCGGTTGGACTACACTAAAATCACCGAGTTCAGCAACACCGATTGGGCGTTCTACCTAACATTTGCTAAAAGACATTCGGATAATTTCTATTGGGGCGCAAACGTAAAGCTGATCAAACGGAATATTGCCGAGTACAGCGCAATGGGAATAGGGTTTGACGTCGGCGCGTTTTATAACCCGATTGAAAATTTATTCCTCGGCGCAAATGTTCAGGATGTTACCACAACAATAGTCGCTTGGAGTACCGGTAGAAATGAATTGATAACTCCGACTGCAAAAGTCGGCGTGGCATACTCAGTTAAGTTTTTAGGCGGAACGATTATGCCCGCAATTGATTTTGATCTTCGTTTTGAAAACAGGCAAACGGCTTCTACGTTTAATGTCGGTCCGGTCAGTTTTGATCTGCACGGCGGATTCGAATATAACTTCAAAAATGTTTTTGCAGTGCGTGCCGGATACAACGACGTAAAACAATTTACAGTTGGCGCCGGAGTATTTTTACCGAAACTTCAAATCGATTATTCATTTGCGCGCTTCAGCCAATCCGAAGTTGAACGTCTGCCGGATACGCATAGAATCTCGCTAATACTCACATTAGAAGAACCGAAGTTTTTGAGGGACCAGTTGTAATTTTCGTTGTAGGGACGGCATATATGCCGTCCTTTTTCCTCACCCGTTCAACCATTCCAATACTTTTTGTATTTTTGAAATAGAAAATTCTTTCATTAACAATAAAACAAGGAGACATATATATGGTAAAGATCGGCGAGCAAGTACCCGACATGAAGTTCGAAGTTTATCACAACAACGAATTCAAAACAATGAGCCTTTCCGAATTAAAAGGAAAGTGGATTGTACTTTTATTTTATCCGGCGGATTTTACTTTTGTCTGTCCAACAGAATTAGAAGAAGCCGCGCTTCATTACGATGAGTTCAAAAAAGAAGGTGCAGAAGTTATCAGTTTCAGTACAGATACCGTGTTTGCGCATTTTGCTTGGCATGATTCATCAAAGGCAATCGGCAAAATTAAATATCCGATGGGCGCTGATCCGACCGGAAAAATCTGCAAAGAGTTCGGCACATATATCGAAGCAGACGGACTTTCATTGCGCGGAACATTCATTATTGATCCCGATGGAGTTTTGAAAACCATTGACATTCATGATAACAGTATCGGCAGAAGCTCGAAAGAAATTTTGAGAAGATTAAGAGCCGCTGCTTACGTTAGAAAACATCCGGAACAAGTTTGTCCGGCAAGCTGGGAACCAGGCGCCGAGACATTGAAACCCGGCGTTGATCTTGTCGGAAAGATCTAAATGATGAATAGAACGCGGATTGCGCTGATTAAACGGATTGTCGCGGATTACATCTGTGTGAATTCGTTTAACCTGCCCGGCCGGATTGCCTCGCTTCGACATGTTTTATCGTGTCGAAGCAGGCAGGCGGGTCCGTGTTCATCTGCGTTCTATTTTATTTTTCTGTCTTCTCTTCTTTTTGTTCGTTGTTCTTCTTCTGTAACAACGACAAACGATTCAAACTATCCTCTCACAAATGAAATTGCAAAATCGCAAACATCTCAACTCTCGGTTAAGATTCCTCATGGCTGGTTTACCGCAACGGACAACGAATGCAACTGTATCGATTTGTGGCTGATCAAAGATGATTATTCGGAAACTTTGAATTTTGTGCCGCTGAATCTCGATACGAAATCATCACATGAAATGGGTAACGACGGATTATCTTCGGCATTGCAGGCAAGCAAGGATTTCAAAATTGCGAAATACGGAAAGTCCCTCAAAGGATTTACCGATGAGGAACAGTTTGAGCTGAACAAAAAACAGTTTGCCGCTTACCAATACATTGATGATGCGGGAAGAAATGTCCGCGTGGTTGTTTTTGAGCACGGTTCAAAATTCTACGAAGTTTCCGCCGTCCCGCTGAAAACGAATAACCTTCCCGAGCTATATAAAATTCAGAATTCAGTGTTGTCATCTATAAATTAATTTTTGCGTAGGGAACAGTTTGTGACTGTTCCCCAAGAGTTTAGGAATGGTCATAGACCGTTCCCTACCCAGAATAATTTTTTATCCAGGCAACATTCGGCACGTTTAAGCATCTTTAAGTAAAAGGGAAAATACTTTTTGAGCGATTCGTCCAAGAATATCGTTGAGTTCACGCTGGTCTATAATCGGAACAAAGCGAAACTGTATAACTACGCGCGCAAAATGATTAGTGACCGGATGGTATGCGAGGATATCATTCAAAATGTTTTTTTGAAATTCTTTGAAAACATGTACCGCATAAAAAACAGCGAACGTGTTGAAGTCTGGCTGTTCACGACAACCAGGAATGCAATTTTTACTTTTTTTAGAAACAAGAAAACGCATGTCGATCAATTTGGAGTTGCCGATGCAGATGATATGGAAATTAAGGACGATATAAGCTTAAGCGACGAATATGAAAATGTTGAACTGAAAGAAATGATAGCAAAAGAACTGGAAACAATGGCACCGGAACAAAGAGAAGTTTTTCTTCTCAAAGAATACGGCGGGCTTTCATATAAAGAGGTTGCCGATGTAATGAATATTGACGAGGAACTTGTTAAAAGCCGGTTATATAAAACGCGACGCAAATTAATTAACAGACTTTCCAAAGCAATTAATTTTTAGGGGGATGAAAATGAAAAGAAAGATTATCGTTGTTGCTGCGTATGCTTCGTTGTTTTTGATTATGAGCTTCGCAAACAATCCGGCACAAAATATTTTAGGTTCACATAGAGATAGTCTGTTCGCCCAGTGCAAGAAATTTTACTACGAAAGTCTTTATAGCAATGCGGTTGATGTTTACAAGAATTTCGACATTAACAATCTCTCAGCAGAGGAACTATTCTATCTGGGTCTAGATCGGAA
>JAJYMU010000076.1 GCA_021786655.1 Bacteroidota bacterium | reverse complement strand
TTGTTTCCTGCTTAACAACTTTATCTGATTTTAAATTCAATTCTCACACGCACAACCTAATCTTTTTTACCTCTATCTCCTTAAGTTGACAGCATTGCCTACAAGAGAACACCTATTTTTGTAATAACCGGTCACGCTTTAAACTTTGAAGAACAAAGATCAATCGACGCCGGTGCAACAGGATTCATGCGAAAGCCGATCGATCTAAAAAAATTGATCGATGACGCAGCCGTTTATACCGTAGCCGGTTAGAACTTTCTCACATTCATGTTTTTGTCGTTTACATTTTCAATAGGAACTATTCTCCCCTTCCCAACGTTTTAGATTTATAATAAACTAACTATAACCAAAAGCGGAGACGCATAATGGAATTCGCATTCATTTTGGGAAGGATCTTGTTTGGTGTTTTTTTTGTTAATAGTGGAATCAATCATTTTAGAAACATGAAAATGCTTGCAGGCTACAGCCAAATGAAAGGTGTTCCCCTTCCGTCAGTAGCTGTACCCTTTACCGGACTTTTGCTTTTACTGGGAGGTCTAAGCGTCATTTTCAATTATTACATAATGTACGGAAGCATTCTTCTAATAATTTTTCTTGTGCCTACAACTTTCATTATGCATAATTTTTGGAAGGTGCAGGACGCTCAGCAAAAGACGGGTGAACAGATAAACTTCATGAAAAATTTAGCTTTGCTTGGTGCCGCATTAATGTTTCTAAAACTTTTCATCTGAGTTTAATTAAACAGAGATTGAGACCCGGGTTCATAAAGCCACTTATTAAACAGCGGGTCAAGATTTTTTTTTGAAACCGACGACATGACTTTCTTGAAGTCGTCCGTTGAAACATTGGAGTGTCTAAACTCTTTGTAATATTCTTTGATCCCTTTGAAAAAGGATTCATCGCCAATAAACTTTCTTAACGCGTTTAAAAACAAAGCGCCCTTGTCGTAGTTTTCCACGTTCAACAATTCTTCTAGTTTGGAATAGTTATCCGTGACCACCGTCGCATCAACCCGATGACCTCTAGAGTACGCTCCTTTGATTCGTTCCAGCTGTTGATTAAACCGTTCTTCCCCGTCGCGTGATTCAAAATAAAGCGCGGAAAAGTATGTCGCAAATCCCTCACTTAACCAGAGATCAGGCCAATTGGAAATCGAGACATCATCACCGAACCATTGGTGAGCAATTTCGTGCGCAACGGTCTCATCGTTATTTCTTCTTCCAGTAAAAGACGGACTTCTCTCCGGCAAAAAAATCGCGCTGCTGTTTTCCATCCCGCCGTATTTTGTTGATGATTCGACTAAAGCCAGTTTGGAATATGGATATGGCCCGATCACGCTTTCAAAATATTTTATTATGTCGGGAACATTTTGGAATGATTTTGCAGCAGTAATACTGTCCTCTGGAAATGTATAATTATAAACCGGAACGCCGGACGATGTTTGAGTCTTGGAGATTGAAAAGTCACATGCCCCGAACACCATACAATATGTGGTAATCGGAACGGACATTGAATATGAATACTCTGCGGTTCTGCCTGATGATGCAAATTCTGTTTCATCGCCGTTTGCAATCACTTCATACTTCTTCGGTACCGTGATATGAAACGTAACTTTGGCTTTATCAGAGGGATGATCGATGCACGGGAACCAATAACTTGCGCGGTTAGGCCAGTTATCTGCAAACGCGCAAAACTTTCCATACTTGTTTTTCCCGATGAACAAACCGTCTTTCGGCGTACCGTTATAACTGATCGCTAAACGATGAAGCGAATTACTAACTAGTCGGTTTCGTGCTGCGAGCAGAAGAATACCGTCGTTCGTTTGAAAAAGTATGTTTTGACTGTCCAGCAAACAATCCGTTACATTCATATCCTTCAAATTAAATTTGAGTGTGTCCAAATCTTTCAGAACGCTAAATGAAATTTCAGTTGTTGCGTTTATACTATCCGTGCTGTCGCTAATCTCCAAATTTATTGTGTAGCTCAGCACATCAATTTGTCCGGCCATTATGTTTTTGTCTCCGCGACCGGAGCCGTGTACAATTGAGATTGATATTACAAGCAGAACAACAATCCATTTCTTCATGAAATACCTTTTACTTTACTGCATCGCTAATTTAAAATAAAAGCTCCAAAGATGGAGCTTTTGAATTTCTTACCGGCAGCAAATTTAGTTGCCGTGATTAACCAAGTACCTTTTAATTTTTTGCGTTGTTGTCTTTTCAAATTCCTTTTCACGTATGTTGAACTTCTTTATTTGCTTGTGAGCCGGCAATTGCTTGTTTGCTTTTTCAACTTCTTCGGCAACCGTCTTATGCAGAAGCTCTTCATTAATCTTGATATTCTTCATCTCAGCAAGTTCAATAAACATTTCGGCATCAACTACAATCTGAGCGGAAATAATTTCACCCTGCTTCGGATCTTCTTCGCCGGATACAAGCGATTCAAGAATGAAGGGGCTGCGGTTAAGCACATCCTCGATCTCCTCAGGAAAAACATTCTTGCCGCTTTTTGAGATGATCACATTTTTCTTTCTTCCGTTAATATGCAAAAAATTATCTTCGTCAATATAACCGATGTCGCCAGTTTTGAACCATCCGTTTTCCATTGTGTCTTCAGTCGCTTTTTCGTTTTTATAGTAACCGATCATTACTGTGGGTGCTTTTGCCCAAATCTCGCCGCTGCCGTTATCATCCGGATTATTAATTTTTATTTGAACCGATGGAAGCGGAATACCCGCAGCATCATCTTTGAAATTATCTACTTGATTGAGCGTTAGTATCGGAGACGTTTCTGTTAAACCATATCCTTGTATGAAATTGAAACCGAACTCGCGAAGACCTTTGGCAACCATGGGATCAGGCGCAGCGCCGCCGGCAATAAACAATCTAACAGAACCGCCGAACTTCGCGTGAAGTTCATGAAATATTTTCTTCTTCACATCTTTGAGACCCACTGTTGTAAGCAGATTTGTCACCTTAACAAGCGGCGGTACAATTTTGGATTTCATTTTGTCTTCTTTGATTCCCTTCTGAATTCTCTTAAACACTTTGTCGTAAAGAAGAGGAACTGCAAGCAAAATTGTTGCTTTAACCGTTTGAAGATCATCCACAATTGTTTTTAACGATCTTGCATAATGAGCAGAAGCGCCGGAATACAACGGGCACAGCATTCCGCAAGTGCATTCATAAGTATGATGCATTGGAAGAACGGAAAGGAAACGGTCTTTCTCGGTAATCAAAACCATGCTTACCATATCAACAAGATTTGTGGCAAGATTTTTTTGAGAAAGCATAACGCCCTTGGCTCTGCCGAGAGAACCGGACGTAAAAATAATTTCCGCAAGATCATCCGGAATAATTTTCGGAAGCTCATCAATCTCTTTCGGTTTTGTCTTTCTAATTAGTTCCGTCATTCCGTAAAACGATTTCTCTTCACGCGTTTCATCCATGCAGATATAGTGTTTCAGCTTCTTAAGAAAATTTCTTCCCTCGGCCATAATGCCAGAGTAAGTGCCGGAAAAAATAATCGCTTCGGAATCAGATTCATGCAAGATATTCATTATTTCATTCGTCGTCAGGTTCTTATCAATCGGCACTACGACATAATTGAAACACATTGCTGTTAAATAACTTATTGCCCATTGCACGCGGTTTTCGCCAATAACCGCAATGTGAGTTCTTTCTTTTATGCCTAAATCTTGAAGTGCTCTGCCGAATCTTAAAATGTTGTCTAGTAATTCGCGGTAGGTTACTTTGTTGATGGGCGTGTCATTTAGATCTTCGAGAGCCAGTTTCGATCCGAAGTTCTTAGCAGACTTCAGAACCATATCCTGTATCGAATCGATTCTCGTGACGGAATAAAGCTTAATCTCTTTTTTCATTTTCTTCTTCTTTATTTAGTTATAGCTTTTCCTTTCTGTTAAGTCACGTAACATTTTTACTTCTTCTTAGCCATCTCGGTAAGAATACCTTTCAACAACTGGTAAAATTTTTCAACATCAGCTATGTTAACTCGTTCGTCCGGTGAGTGAGCGCCTTCAATTGTCGGTCCAAAAGAAATCATTTCGAGACCGGGATATTTGTCGCTTAGAATTCCGCATTCAAGTCCCGCATGAACGGCCTTGACCAGCGGCTCACTAGAAAATAGATTTTGAAAAACTTTCTTAGACAGCTTCAAAATTTTCGAATCCATTTTGGGCTGCCAGCCGGGATATCCGTCGCCAACTTTAACATTAGCACCGGATAATTCGAAAACGGCGCGGACAGTTCGCGCAATCTCTTTCTTAGCATTCTCCAAAGAACTTCTTTGACTGGTGCCGATTCTTACTTCTTTACCTTCGATATTTATTGTTGCAAGGTTTGTAGATGTTTCAACCAAACCGGGAATTTCTTTACTCATTGCCAAAACGCCGTGCGGCATTGCTAAAATTGCATTGAAAATCTTTTCAGCAAACGCTTTTCGGAATGAAAGTTTTTTCACTTCGGGAATTTCTTTTTTCTCGAAAGTAATTTTAATGTTTTCATCAATCCCCTTGAATCCAAGAACTGCTTCAAGTGAAAACTCGTTTATAATTTCGCGTGCATCAGAATCCAAATCGGGGTTCATCATTATTACGGCTTCGGCTTCGCGCGGTATAGCATTCCTCTTCGAACCGCCTTGTATGTCGGTCAACTGATAGTTCAAACTGGTCAGACGGTCGAGAAGATACCCAAGAAGTTTAATTGCGTTTGCTCTGCCTTCGTGAATGTTTATGCCGGAATGCCCGCCTTTCAATCCGCTGACAAAAATTGAATACGCTTGATAACCATCGACGGTACTTTCTGTTTCAAGTTTGTATGTTCCAACAGTATCCATTCCGCCAGAGCATCCAACGTAAAACGCGCCGTCTTCTTCAGTATCAAGGTTCAACAAAGTCTTTCCGGTTATGAATCCTTTCTGAAGATTATTCGCGCCGGTCAGACCGGTTTCTTCATCAACGGTAAATAATAATTCGAGCGGACCGTGTTCAAAATCCTCATCTTGAGAAACCGCTAACGCTGCCGCAACCCCGATTCCATTGTCTGCACCGAGTGTTGTGCCTTCCGCCGTTATCCAACCGCCGTCGCGTTTTAGTTTAATCGGATCATTATTAAAATCATGATCGGTTTCTTTGTTCTTCTCACAAACCATGTCAACATGACCTTGAAGAACAACTGTTGGTGCGTTCTCAAATCCGGAACTCGGCTGAACCAGCATCACAATGTTGCCGGCATCATCTTCTTTCATATCTAAATTATTTTGACCCGCAAAATTTCTTAGATACAAACGTATCCGTTCTTCACTTTTGGACGGACGCGGAATCTGACTGATCTCGAAGAATCTTTTCCAAACGAGTTGCGGTACAAGTCCTTCAATTGCTGATGTTGACATTTTTCCTCCCGAACAAATTTAATTATGACGAATATTTAGAATATCTCCGTCTTTAACAATATATTCTTTGCCCTCAAGCCGCCACACTCCGGCATCTTTACATTTGCTGAACGATTCGTATTTCATAAAATCTTCGTAATGAACAACTTCCGCTCTAATGAACTTATTGAAGAAATCTGTATGAATCACTCCAGCCGCCTGCTGTGCCGTATAGTTTTTCTTGATAGTCCATGCGCGGCATTCGTCTTCACCGACAGTAAAGAATGATTGAAGTCCGAGCAGTTCATACGACGTCCGCAAAATTTTTGTTAAAGCCGATTCCTTAATACCATAATCATTCATAAAAGTTTCTTGGTCTTCAGTTCCAAGTGCAGACAGTTCCAGTTCAATCTTGGCAAAAAACGGAATTATAATCGCGCCGTTCTTAACCAGCTTCAATTTTATTTTTTCTATTTCGGAATCAACGTTAGATATAGAACCTTCATCAAAATTTACTGCTATGCCGAGAGACTTAAGCGTTAAAAGTTGGTAGCCGGATAAAAGTTTTTTCTCGTTTTCATCAAGCACTATGGTTCTCAGAGGCATTTCTTGTTCGCAATGAGCCATACACTTTTCAAGAAGGGGCAATTCGCGCTTCAGTTTTTCATCTTTCGATTTCAACAAATCCTTTTTTAGTTTTTCGATACGCGATTCCAAAAACGCCAAGTCGGAAAGAAGAAATTCCGTTTCAAGGAATTCTATGTCGCGTAACGGATCGATCGATTTCATTGGATGAATCACCGAATCATCGGCAAATGAGCGAACTACGTAAAACAGTGCGTCGTTATTTCGTACACCGTTTAAAAATGCCGAAGTAATTTTAACTTTATTGTCTTCGGACATTTTCAGCCCGGGAAGATCAAACACTTCTATTGTTGCGTTTATTTGTTTCTTAGGATTAAAAACTTTTGTGAGATTATCGAGCCGATCATCCGGCACCTTTACAACTTCTACCGCGGCTTCTTCTTTTGCCGTAGATGCCGAACTGCTTTGGGAAAGTGTGTGGAATAAAGTGGTTTTACCCGAATATTGAAGACCGACTAAACCTATCTGCATAAACTCTCTCGAAAATTAGAGGAACCAATTTGCTGTCAAAATATATATAAAATCCAGAGGAAAAGATTAATGAATAGATAAACCTTTCACGAGACTATTTGGGTGTGTAAACTAATTTCTTCAAGAACCGAAGTGACTTTCAAACATTTGCTAAGTTCGCCTTTGAAAACGACCGCTTTGCCTTTAACGTGCGCTTCAAATGCAAATGAACGTGCTTCTTCGTAACTGCATTTAACTGCTTTAACAATTTGGTTGATCACCTCGTCGAAACTGTGCCATTCATCATTGAATAACACAACTCTTTAAGGGAGAGCAATCGAAATTTCTTCATCTTCTTCCGGGCTAATTTTTCCGGTCTGAAGTTCATCATTCATATAAAACTACTTGAGTTCTAATTCAATTTATAAAATTGCCTCACAAAAATAAATTTTAATTATATTTGTTTCGGTAATGATTTATAAAAAATAATCCACAAATCTTTTTGAAATCTCGGAGGTGTAATGAAAATTGCAGTTTGTGTCAGCCATGTTCCTGATACTGCGGCAAAGATTAACATCGGAAGCGATGGAAAAACAATAGACCCCAACGGTGTTACGTATGTTGTTAATCCTTACGACGAGTTTGCTATTGAAGAAGCATTGAAGACAAAAGAAAAACTTGGCGGCGAGACCGTTGCAATCAGTTTGGGCTCGGACGCCAACAAAGAGACATTAAGAAAAGCACTTGCAATGGGGATAGATAATGCCGTTCTCCTCAAAGACGGCGGTTATCGCGATTCTTTATCGGTTGCAAAAGCTCTTGCAGACGAAATCAAAGCTCAAGGCGCGGAATTGGTTTTCTTCGGCAAACAATCTGTTGATTATGATAACTCTGCCGTAGGACAAATTACAGCCGAGTTATTAGGTTACAATTGCGTTTCCGTCGCTGTAAGTTTTGCACTCGACGGAAATAAAATTACTTGCGAAAGAGAAATTGAAGGAGGCAAAGAAATAGTTGAAACAACGCTGCCTGCTCTCATAACTGCTCAGAAAGGTCTGAACGAACCGCGCTATGCTTCTCTAAAAGGTATAATGGCTGCTAAGAAAAAAGAGATTGCCGAAAAATCACCGGCAGCTGCAACCAACTTTACCGAAGTTATTGCAATGAAGAGACCGCCATCCAAACAGGCTGGAAAAATTCTAGGATCTGACGCAACTGTCGTTCCGGAATTGGTTCGTTTATTAAGAGAAGAAGCAAAAGTAATTTAAGAGGGCGACATGGCAAATAAAATTTTAGTTTTCATCGAACAAAGAGACGGACAAATAAAAAAATCATCTCTCGAAGCTGCTAAGGTTGCTTCAGACTTCGCGACAAAACTTTCAGGAAGCGCTGAAGCATTAACGATAGGCAACGAGATCAGCAATTTGAATTCTCTCGGTGGTTACGGAATCGGCAAGGTTACGCACTTAAAGAATTCCGATTTAGCAAACTATTCACCGAGCGCTTATACTGAACTAATCACAAAATTTGTAAATGATAACGGCTTCGATATTTTGTTTTTCGGCAATACATCTTTGGGAAAAGATTTAGCGCCTAGGTTGAGTGCAAAAATTGATGCCGGCTTGGCAATGGACTGCACCGCATTGAACTTTGAGAACGGAGAAATCATTGCAACAAGACCGGTTTATGCCGGCAAAGCTATGGCCGATCTAAAAATCACTTCGATTAAAAAAATCTTTTCGCTTAGACCTAATGTTTTCAATCCCGGTACAGCGAGCGGGAACAAAGCTGAAATCAATCTTGTTAATGTTGAAGCGCCCAACTTAAATGTCAAAGTCACAGATATTAAGAAGGCGGAAGGCAAACTGGATGTTGCCGAAGCCGATATAATTGTTTCCGGCGGACGCGGTTTGAAAGGGCCGGAACATTTTCATCTTGTTGAAGAATTGGCAAGCGTTCTCGGCGCCGCAACCGGCGCTTCAAGAGCTGCTGTTGATGCCGGATGGCGCCCGCACGGTGAGCAAGTTGGACAAACCGGAAAAACTGTTTCGCCAACTCTATATATTGCACTTGGAATTTCCGGAGCGATTCAACATTTAGCCGGAATGCGTTCTTCTAAGTATATTGTCGCTATCAATAAAGATAAAGATGCACCGATTTTTCAAGTTGCTGACTACGGAATAGTTGGAGATCTTTTTGAAGTGGTGCCTGTGTTAACGGAAGAGATAAAGAAAATAAAATCATAGAAGAGTATTGTGAATAAGATTCAAGTTGAGATATTAGGATTATCCGCCAGCCCGTCGGCTGGCGGAGCTTATGCTTTGCTGCTGAAAGAAATCTACGGTGTACGCAGATTGCCGATTATCATAGGTCAATTCGAAGCCCAATCGATTGCACTTGAAATGGAAGGTATTAAACCGCCGCGGCCGTTGACACACGATCTTATGAAAAATGTTATCGAAAATTTGGGTGGCACAATCTCGGAAGTTATTATTAACGAGTTGAGAGAAAATACTTTTTACGCAAAGATCATCTTGGAAATTTCTTCTATGACGAATGAAATTGATTCACGTCCTAGCGATGCAATTGCGCTAGCCGTCCGTACAGGCGCACCGCTTTATGTGTCCGAAGATGTTATGAAGATCGCCGCATTTGTACCATCAAGCGAAGAAAGTGAAGAAGAGATTAATTCGGCTATCGATACTCCCGGCACCGAACATAAAACTCCAAAGAAAAGCACGCCGGAAACACGCTTGGCTCAATTACAGAATTTGTTGAGAGAGGCAATAGAAAAAGAAGATTACGAACGGGCGGTAAAATTACGGGACGAAATCAACCGACTTACAGGCAATTCCAACTAATTAAATACCATCTTCCCTATTTCACATTCCAAACATTTATTCTTCGAACAGAAATTTCTGAACAACTCAATCATTCCTTGCGAGTAAATTGTCCGCTTCATCAAATCTTTTAGTTTGAGCGCTTCGGCAACATCCGTAATAATTTGGTTCTCAGATTTCTGTTCATAGATTCCGTAAATCTTCAGAATTTTCTTCGAAACATTCCGGTTGCCGAAAACTTCGAAATAAACGGCGAAGAAAGGTAAAATTACATTCACAACAATTTCATCAGCCCGCGAAGCTCCAATAAAATATTTAATTTCTCCGTTTGCAGGCTGATCGAGCACGTAATGATTTCTCCAGAAGCCGTCGGATCTAATTACGAAAAGCGATCTCAAAGAATTTATAAGCACGGTAAGATTATGGATTTCTACGATCTTCTTGGCAAGTGTTCCGATAAGATTATTATGAATAAGCTCTTTCAGAAGCCGCGCACCGCCGGCAATCCGGACAGTTGGGAAATTTTGAGGGCGCAACCGGAAGAAATGCCAATGAGCTTCATCAAAAGTTTTTCCATCATACAACGAACCGATCGAATTCCAATGCAGCGAAATTCTCTCAAGGTATTCTTTCGATACCTGCTCGGTAACGCTTTCCTTACTATTAGCCAAGCCGCTTATGTTAAAAAGAGCCGACTCATATTTTTCAATAATAACGCCGTCCTGTTCAATCTTCAGCAGAAACGGAATGTTTGCCGCTTGTGCAAGACTCATCATCTGGGATTTGTTTTTTGAATATCCGAGCGCTTCAAACACAAGTTCGTAAAAAAGCTGCATCCAAATTTCTTTCGAGACAAAATCCGAATGCTTGAATTCTTTCTCATGAAATTTACTCGTCAATTCATACGAAACAACCGGCTCCTTAATGTTAAGTTCTTTCAGAAACTGTATTTCTTTCAAACGGTCGTAAACCTTCTTGCATTTCTTTTCGAACCTTTGAGCACCGAGCTGATACAAAAATTTTTCTTTCGTCGCACTTTCAATTGCCTTAATTGCATCGCTGCATTTCAAATCCGATTTTGCTTCCGTCTGATTATCGCTCGCTTCTTTGCGGAAATTCTCTAAGATCGATTGATCGATGAACTCCGAAAGACAAATTGAAGGGATTTTCCTTCCGTCGCGCGTGTAAACAAATCCGTAATGATTTCTATTGAATAGTGAGGCGTGTAAAACAACTTTAGAGTATTTGTTGTCTATGTTGTGTCCGTGCGATTTCCAATCCGAGTAGTTGCTGTCGATCTCGATATCGCCGACGTACGTTAGGTTGCCGATTCGAATCCGTGCGTTTTTGAAATCTGGACCGCTTGTAGAATCGTTGTGGTTACCGGCATCAAGCACCGTAATTTCTTCGCCGGCTCCGGTTTTAAGAGAGGATTTGAATCTTTGGTTTTTCCATACTTGGTAGAGTGAGCTTTCGCTTACCTTGGGCTCTTTATGCATTTTAATCCGCGATTGAATGCGAACTTAACGTAAAGGAAATAATGATAGAACTCTTACTTCTGATTTTAAATTAATATAATATGAATCTAAATGCTATTGTTAACTAATTTATTTTAGCGATTGAACGGAGTGATTGTAGCTTTTGAGAGTTTTGTTTACAACTTCGCCGAAGTTTTTTGTTGAGTCGGAATAGATAAGTGAACGGCTAACATTAACAATGTAATTTTGATTTTTCGCTTCGGAAAAGATTCGAACAATATCATCCAGACTTCCGCCTTGAACGCCGACACCCGGCAGAAGTACCGGCAATCCGCCGAATGAGCTGATATTCATTTTCAGTTCTTCCGAATTAGTTGCGCCGAACACAATTCCACAATTTTTATGTTGGTTCCACTCAAGAACTTTTTGAATGACATTTTGATAGAGGAATTTCCCACCTTCCAAGCGGAGTTTTTCAA
>JAJYMU010000356.1 GCA_021786655.1 Bacteroidota bacterium | reverse complement strand
TTTTTGTCGGCGGCAATTGAGCAGCGCAGAAAGCGCACGACGATAAACCGGTAAATCTAAAAGTGCTTCCTAAAGACATAAGCGATAAAGAATTGTACAAAATAATGGATTCCTTCACTTACGCTTTAGGAGAGCACTGTAATTATTGTCACGGCAATCCGAAAGATGAAAACACAAAGCGAACTGATTTTGCCGCTGATGTTAATCCCAATAAAGACATTGCGCGCGTTATGATGAAAATGGTTGGAAACATCAACAACAATTTGCTAAATGATGCACGCGCGATTAACTCCCACATCGGGAAAATCGAATGCGTTACGTGTCACCGCGGTTCTGCACACATCGACAAACTTGAAGACGTTTTGTACGAGAGTTACAAAAAAGACGGGCTTGATTCTGCACTGAAAAAGTACGGCGATTTAAAACAGCAGTACTACGGCAGTTTCACTTTTGATTTCCGCGATCACACGCTCTTATCGTTCGCATCAAAAGTAATTGAAGACGGAAAAACCGATGACGCAATTAAAATAACAAACAAAGCGGTAGAACTTTTTCCCGAGTCGACCTCGGCTTACAGTTTTCTCGGCAACATTTATATGAAGGGTGGAAACAACGAACTTGCAATCAAGAATTTTGAAAAAGCAGTTCAGCTGGATCCGCGCAACCGCTTTGCCAACGAAATACTGCGAAGGTTAAAAAACTCCGAAAAGTAAACCCCATTAGGCCGGTACCGAGTATCGGCATTCTTATTTATATTCGCTCTGCTGCCCGTTCTACTTACAAATGAGAATCGAAATCATTATGTTTCACCAGGAAAATTTTTGGAGGATTGTAAATGAAATTGGTGGATGGTCTGCTTATATTTTTTTCGTTGCTTCTGATTGCGGCATGTTCCTCGTTAACACTGAAACCGGCTGATTTCGGCTGGCCGATTGAAACGGTTTTAAAAGTTAACAACAAAGGTTACGTTGAAGAACAGAGGTACTCATTTTCGCTGAAAGTAAAAAAACTTTTCTGGGAAGAATTTGCAGATTCAACAAACTTTAGCGGCAAAGAAATTAGAATGATCCGCGATACAGGCGGTTACTACTTTGTAACCGGCGCTAATTTTAAAAATGTTTACGTTTTCGAATTTGAAGACGGAGGATTAAGTCTCGAAAAGAAAATTCAAATTTCGGAGAAATCTTTAACGGCTCCGGCGTTTAACCAGAAATCACCCAACATCGAACTGCTTGACGGTTTGAATAAATATTTATTGAACTACAAAGGCATTGTGAGGTAACCGATATGAAGATGAACAAATTTTTTATTTTGACTTTTATTTTTTCCGCCTTTGTTTTGAGTCAAGCTTCTTTTGCTCAATCAGATTACGAGAAAACACAAAATTTTAAAACGCGCTACAAACAATTGGAAGACGCGATAAAGAACGCTGCCTCAATCGATGAGTGCAACGTGATCGGTGAGAACATTGCAAAACTGAAAACTGATTTCACTTCAGACTCGGCGCTGCTGGATAAAAGTTTGTATCCGGAAACTTTCGAAACTTCATTTGCAAAGATTGAACGCACCTTGGAAGTACGGAAAGGTGATTTTACACAAATCGTAGAATTGAAAACACAGGTCGGCACGCTTCAGGATAAAGTTTCGGAATTGAGCCAGCAGAACGAAGGGCTGATCGTACAAATCAAACAACTGCAATTAAAATCAACAAAAGATGCACAAACTATTGCTTCGTTGCAAAAGTTAGTTAGTCAACTTAAATCCAATATTGCGCAGCGAGATGAACTTGTGCGCGGTTTGGTTGACAGCTTGCTTGCCGAATTTGTGAAAACACCCGGCACGCTTAACGAAGTAGAGAAACAGGCGATATTCACCAAAGTTGACAGCGGGAATTTGTTCTACAATATCGAGCGGACGATCAGCGACAATATTCAGTTCATGAAAGTAACGCAGACAACTCCTGACGATCTTTCCAACATGAAAAAACAGTACGCCGATTTTAACAAAGTGTGGCGGCAGATCGGACCGAAACTGGCGGATGTTTATTTGAACAAACGCGACAAAGCCACAGAGATTGCCAATATCGATAACATGTTTGCAGACTGGAATTCAAAAATAAATGATGAAATATGGGGACAAGTAAACCGTCTGTTCCGCGAGAAACAACTTCCCCTTTTGCCTTTTAGAAACGGCGGACAGTTTGTTAACAGTGTTTCGTCATTTGTTGACGATGAACTTAAAAATCTTCCGGTTAAAGGTTCTTCGCAAGCAAAAGAAACTTTTTACATGTTTACCGACAGCGTTTACTTCAAGACCGTTCAGCCGACATGGATACCGATCCTTATCGAGAACAATATGATGAGCTCTGCAAATAAAGACACGATCGAAAAGAGGATTTCAACTTGGAAGGAAAAAGTTGCGCCGGCATCAAAATGGAATTGGGTTTATTTTGTCGGCGGATTTATAATCATCGCGCTGCTTATTGCTTATTTTATGAAGGGTAGAAAGAAACAACCGGTTAACGTTGAAGAAAAGGTTTAGCGTAGGGAACGGTCTGTGACCGTTCCAAGTATATTATTTCACTGGAAGGGTCATAGACCCTTCCCTACATATTTAGTAACCGAAAAACTTTTTCCGCTTGTCAACTTTATTTTATCATTCTTGATTTCTTCTAAACCATAGCTTTGTGCCATCTTTTTAAACTCTTCCGGGTCAATCAATTTTATAAGAGGATTTAACAATTTGAGCGATTGAAATTGCGTTTCGGAAACCGGCGAAGAATTTTCACTCGGAAGTTGAAGCACAACACTTAGGACACCATCTGGTTTTAACCACTTAGAGATTTTATTCAGAAGCTCATCAACGTTAACATATTCAAAAATCAGTGCAGCGTGTATCAAGTCGAAGGTCAAAAGTGGAAAGTTGATTGCTGCGAGATCACCGCAAATTAGTTGTAGCTGCGGCAATTTTTCTGCATACCGCTCTTTGCAAACACAAATGTATTCCGGACTGATATCTACACCAACAATCTGTTCGATATTTCTTCCAATCAAATGCTCAAATCCATTTCCGGTTGTGCAGCCAAGAACGGCAATCGATTTGGGTGAGAATTCATTAAGAACATCCTCAAAAATTTTACTTAGCATTTGCAACTGCATAACGTTCGGTGCGGACATGTGTCCTTCGTAATCTTCAGCGGAAATATTTAGCCAGGGATTTTGTGATTCCATTTTTTGTCTCCGTAAAACAATAAGAAGAATTTTTTCGCGTCTACATTTGCGGTGGATTATTCCAATCAATCGGACCATGATCAAATCTGTATTGCAGACGGGGTAAAACAATTTTGCTCCATGCGTAAGAAAAATATTCGTAAACTTTATTCCATTCTTCACTTTCACCCCAGCCAATCTGAATAAAGTGAAGCATGGTTTTTTTCTCGTCTATTTTTTCAAAATGAAGTATCACCAACGTCTTCTGTTTGCGGATTTCCGGATATAGCGGAGGAGCGTTCCAGGTAAACGAAAACATTCTCTCCGGATCGATAGTCAAAATTTTATTACCTTCACCGCCGCGGGAACCTTCTTGACTAAGCGGATCAAAATACATTTCGTATTCGCCGTCAACTTTAAAGTTTATTTTGCAGCCCGGCGCAAAGAAAGACTTAACGCCGCCTTCTGTTGTCCATGCTCTCCATACTTCCGAGACCGGCGCATTTATTTCCACACCCAGCTTAATAGATTTTTCTTCTTGCTGACCAAATAGATTAACTGTAGCGAAGACAAATACAACAAAAAATCCGGCAAGCAGTTTTATTTTCATTTCACTTTTCACGTTTTTCATTTCAAATAAATTCCATCCGTAAACCAGCCACACCAATGTTTATATGAAAAGACTGCCGTAATTCCCATGCTTGTATTCTTAACCGGTAGCACCTTTTCCGTAAATGTATCTGAATACTTAAAAAGTTTAGCGCGCAATGTCCCGGCTTTTAATTCGTTCACAACTTTTGTTATCGTCAATAAACCAAATGCAATAGGATATCTTCCGCACCACAGCGGAATCACTTTTTCCTTATTGTTGCTCGGCCAAATTTCTTTTGTAAGATTTTCAATTGAAGATGGACCGATCATTCCGTCTAAAAAAGTATGAAGAATTCTTCGGTCGTTATCTGTTGCGAGCTTGTGCGCATTGCTATCCATACCGTAAGGAGAATTGGAGAAGTCTTCTCCGTAATGATCCGCATCATTGGAAATTAAAAAGAAAATATCTTTACCAAGCTCCAATTTATTTTTGCGGATGTATTCCGTTATTATTTGAGATAGTCTAGCGCTAACCGAATCCATCTTACCAAACGACATTTGCGTAACCATTATCGGTGTAATTTTAATATCGCGGTTGTAATACTGAAGGAACGGTATCAGCGCTTCAATTGAGTGTTCGATAGTGTGGGCTTTGTTGCTAACAATGAAATCATCTTTCGGCAGTTTCGATTTTATAAGCTCACGCAGAGGTGAAATCGCGACATCGTTATAGGGACCTTGCCATTTGTCGAATTCATCCAGAATTAAAACGTTGGAAAGATTTCCCATTTCTTTTTTTACCGTTCCGTGCGTAACGCCGAAGATTACAACTTCTTTTGTTTTGATCAGCTTGTATAACGGATAGTAAACTTTTCCGGCATAGAGATAATCATCGTGAACCGAAATTCCGGCGATCAAATTTTTTGATGAAAAGTTTTGAGTGCCTGCGTTCTTTGAAAGATAATTCATTAAACTGTTCATTTCCCCGGCGTTCCAGCAGAAACCGACATTGTCGCGGATGGGACGGAGGGATTGGGAATTGAGAATTGAGAATTGACCCGCTTCGACTTGCTGAATGTAAATGAAGCGAGGCGAGGAATTGAGAATTATTAGAAAGATTATCGAAACAATTTTTTTCATTTCGTCACCTTCGGTTTTAATACTAATTCAATCTAAATACTATATTACATATCATCAAATTAATTTCTATGAACGATTGAGAGGAGAAAATGAGTTTACAGCTACCAAGAATCGCACTCGGTCTTTGGCGTTCGCGTGAATGGAATTATTCTACTACCCAGCTTGCCGATTTGGTAAAACAGTCGCTCGATCTCGGGATCGATACATTTGATCATGCGGATATTTACGGTGATTATGAATGCGAAGCGCTGTTCGGAAATGTTCTAAAAGAAAATTCGTCTCTGCGAAACAGAATGAGAATTGTGACGAAGTGCGGAATTAAACTCATAAGCAGAAACCGGCCGAATCACACAGTCAAATCTTACGACACCGGCAAGAAACATATTATCGATTCGGCAAACACTTCGCTGAAAAACTTCAACACCGATTATATTGATCTGCTTTTGATTCATCGACCCGATCCATTTATGAATGCTGACGAATCCGCCGAGGCATTTAACGAATTGAGAAAGTCGGGAAAGGTTTTGCACTTCGGAGTTTCAAACTTTTTGCCTCATCAATTTACTCTGCTGCAAACACGGTTAGATTTTCCTTTGGCAACAAATCAAATAGAAATTTCTATTCTGAACTTAGAACATTTTGACAACGGCAACATAAATTTTCTTCAAGAGAAAAGAATTGTGCCGATGGTCTGGTCGCCGTTTGCGGGCGGGAGACTGTTTTGGGAAAACAACGAGCGCGCGAATCGCGTGAGAAATGTTTTGCATGAGATAGCTAACGCGCATCAAGTAGATATTGATGCGGTTGCCGCGGCGTGGCTTTTTGTTCACCCGGTAAATTTCTCGGTCGTTCTTGGAACAGGAAAACTTGAAAGAATTAAATCTGCGATGAAAGGATTGGAAATAAAATTAAGCCGCGAAGAATGGTTTAAGATTCTCGCGGCATCAAGAGGGCACGAAATGCCATGAGCAATTTTATTCCGTTACCATCTTAGGGCAAAGTATAACACAAAATCTCACTGTTGAAATTATCGCCGCGGGAAAAGGTAACCGGCGAGAAAAAATCTTTCATGCCGATGGAATCTTTTGTTTTCTCTCCATCTTTTTCAAATGACGAAGACGAAACGTAATCCATCGTATAATCTTTATAGTAGAAATGCTGAATACCTTTTCCTTTTGATTTCGCTTCTATACGCGGATCGTCGGAATAAACAATACACAGATTACCGTTACCGATTATTGAGTTTCCTTTCCATGGCGTTTGAGCGCGTATCGAAGTCAAGCTCAAAACAATTAAAGCGGCGGCGACAAAGAGATTCTTTTTCAATTCCAATTTTCCTTTAAATCTTTTCTTTGATCTCTCGTGTGTTCCAACAGCCATTTGTAAACTTCCGGATTGTTGTAAGTCTCAGTCCAAGAATCATGACCGGCGTCTGGATAAACTGTGAACTCGACATTCCCTTTACAAAACTTCAATGCATCAACCATGTCTTGAGCTTTTTTGATAGGAACGATAGGGTCTTTCTTCCCATGAAAAACCCAAACCGGCAGATCACCGATTTCACAAATTGTAAATGAATCACCCCAGCCGCAAACCGGAATAATTGCGGCAAGACGATTTGAAATTTCATTCGCCAACTTCCACGTACCGTTGCCGCCCATGCTGAGACCTGTAATGTAGATGCGGTTCGTATCAATCTTGTAATCTTTCACCGCTTCATCTAGTAATGCAATTAGAGGTTCTGTTTTCCATCTTGTGCCGTTCGGGCATTGCGGAGAAATTATTACAAATGGAAAATCTTTTCCTTCTTCAACCAATTTAGGAGGACCGTTTCTTTTCACGAGTTCTAGATCGTTGCCGCGCTCTCCGGAACCGTGAAGAAAAATCATTAACGGCCACTTGTCTTTGGAATCAAAATCTTTCGGGAGATAAAGTAGATAATTCAGATTTATCTTCGCCGTGTATGTTGTTTGAATATTTTTTTCGATTTGCCGCTTCATTTTTATTTCAGTCTGCGCGGTGTTAAAACCGTTTACAAGCAGCAACAAAGATATTCCTGCAAAAAGAAATTTTATTGTTTTCATAAAAGCTCTCCATTTCAATCGATTGAAAAAGTTGATTCAAGCAGATCAACGGAATTCGTTCCGACAAAAACTTTGAAGTCTCCCGGTTCAACGGTGAAGTTCATGTTGATGTCGTAAAATTTCAGCTTGTCCGGCGTGATTGTAAACTCTACCGTTTTTGTTTCGCCCGGTTTCAAATCCACCTTTGAAAAATCTTTTAACTCTTTGACAGGCCGTGTTACGCTTCCAACCAAATCTTGAACATATAACTGAACAACTTCTTCACCTTCACGGCTGCTGACGTTCTTTACATCAACTTTTACTTTCAACGGCTCGCCATTTTTTATTTTGCTTGAGCTCAATGAAAGGTTGGAATACTCAAACTTCGAGTAACTCAATCCGTAACCAAAAGGATAAAGCGGCGTATTCTGAAGGTCTTGATAATAGGAGGTGTAATGGTCTTTGGGGTTGTATGGGCGTCCGGTATTCTTATGATTATAATAGATAGGAACTTGTCCGACCGAGCGCGGGAAAGTAACCGGAAGCTTTCCGTTGGGGTTATAATCGCCGAACAGAACATCGGCAATAGCGTTGCCGCTTTGAATACCCAAGAACCATGTTTCAACAACGGCTGGAATGTTTTCAGAAATCCAGTTAATTGTCAGCGGTCTTCCGTTCATCAATACAACTACAACCGGTTTGCCGGTTTTGAAAATTTCTTCCGCTAATTTTTCTTGGACGCCTGGCAAATCAAGACTTGCTCTCGCGCTGGCTTCACCGCTCATGTTTAGCGATTCACCCAAGCAGAGAATTACCGCGTCTGCCTTCTGCGCCGACTCAACCGCACTTTTAAAACCATCTTCAGATGTTCCTGTAATAGTACAGCCTTGCGAATACAAAATATTTGCTGCTGCGCCTAGTTTACTTTTTACTCCATCTAAAACCGTAACGACATGAGTTGAATCGCTTACTCCCGACCAAGGTCCCAAAGGATCTTCATGGGAATTAGCTAATGGTCCAATCACAGCAACGGATTTTATTTCTTTACTTAACGGCAGAATATTTTTTTCGTTCTTCAACAGCACGATGGATTCGCGGGCAACTTTGCGGGTCGCTTCAACTATTTCTTTGCTGAACTCGGTTTCTTTTTCTCTTTTCTCGTCGCAGTATTTGTAAGGATCGTCGAACAGTCCAAGCTCAAACTTCACGCGCAGAATTCTTCTTACGCTTTCGTCGATATTCTGTACAGATACTTTCTTTTCCTCGACAAGCGTTTTTAAATTTCTGATGTAAGCGTTCGATTCCATGTCCATATCAACGCCGGCTTTAATTCCAAGTTCGGCGGCTTGTTTCAAATCTTTTGCAACTCCGTGCGGAATAAGTTCGCCGATCGAATTCCAATCGCTCACAACGAATCCTTTGAATTTCCAATCATCGCGTAAAATTTTTGTCAGCAGTTCGTAATTTGCCGAAGAGGGAACGCCGCCGATTTCGTTAAACGAACACATCAGCGTTGCCACGCCCGCATCAACCGCCGCTTTGAAAGGTCTTAAATAAATTTCATGAAAAGTCCTTTCGGAAAAATCGGCGGTGTTGTAATCTCTGCCGCCTTCAGCAGCGCCGTAACCGGCAAAATGTTTTGCGCAAGCCGCAATCGTATTATTTGCTGAAAGATCATTTCCTTGAAATCCTTTTACAGCCGCCGCAGCCATTATGGAACCGAGATACGGATCCTCGCCGCTTCCTTCAACAATTCTTCCCCAGCGCGGGTCTCGTGCAATATCAACCATAGGCGCAAAAGTCCAATGCACGCCGGCTGATGCAGCTTCGGTTGCCTGCCATCGTGTTGATGTCTCAACTAATTTTGGATTCCACGAACTGGCTTCTGCAATCGGCACCGGAAATGTTGAGCGGAAACCGTGTATTACATCCAAACCAAAAATTATTGGAATTTTAAGACGCGATTGTTCAACCGCGATCTTTTGAATTTTTCTTGTTAAATCTGCGCCGATCACATTTAAGAATGAGCCGACTTTTCCGGTTCTCACAAGTTCTTCACGGTCTCTAACGCTATTATCCGTTCGCACCCCGGTTTCCCAGCCGCCGGAATATTGGTTTAACTGACCAATCTTTTCATCAAGAGTCATAAGGGTAAGAACTGAATCAACCCGCTGCTCGATTGTTTTCTGCTGCGCAAAAAGGATTGATGCGTAAATGATCAAAACTGCTGTAATGAATTTCTTCATACTTTCCTCAACTAAAAAAGGTTTATGAAAAATGTTGCTTATTATTTACAAAGGTAAATTTTATACCGGAGAAGGAATTAATGAATCTCCTCGCCGCAAGCAGCGAGGTATCCTAAAAAAATTTTATTTTATTCGCCTCAAGAGGCGGGGAATTTAACCCTTGTCCTCCTTTGGCGGATTAAATAATGCTGTCGGTTTCTTCCAACAACACGCTTGCATACTTGTTAAACGCTTCCGCCTTATTAATGATGCCGACATATTCATCATTCTGAACGACAGGCAAACTGTACATACGGTTCTCTTCAAAAATTTTTATCATTGCCTCAAAGTCTTCTTCGGCATCAACCGTAATAAAATCTTTTTTCATTATCTCGTAAACAAGAATCACGTCGTAGATTTCCGAGTTAAGCAGAATTTCCCGCACGTCGTCCAGATTAATAATTCCCAAAAGTTTGTTGCCGCTATCAACAACAGGATAAATATTCTGTTTGGAATTGGAAATAATCGAGATCAATTTTCTAAGCGTGAAGTTAGGCTCAACAATTTTAATATTCGATTCAACTATATCTAAGATTTTAAGCTGATGTACTGTTGATTTGTCTTTGGTTGAACGAAAATGTATTCCCTGTTCGGCTAGTGCGGAAGTATAAACAGAGTAAGTTTGAAAATGACGTGAAATAAAATATGAAATCGCCGAAACAATCATGAGAGGCACAATCAAAACGTAACCGCCGGTAATTTCTGCAATTAAAAAGATTCCCGTTAACGGCGCATGAATTACACCGCTAAGAATTCCCGCCATTCCAACGGCAATAAAGTTTACATGGTTGAGTTGAGCGATATGCAACACACCGGTTAGGTGAGCCATAAAAAATCCAACAAGCGCACCGGTAATTAACGAAGGCGCGATAATTCCACCATTACCGCCGGAGCCAAGTGTTATGGATGTTGCAATTGGCTTTATAAGAATGGATAGAAATACAATCAGTAAAACCAAAACATTGTTCGTTCCAAAATTTGAATAGACACCGTTGGCGAACAAACTGTGATAATTGAGAACCAAAAGTTCTGTAACGGTATTGTAACCTTCGCCAAACAAAGGCGGCAGAACAAAAATCAAAGCGCACAAAACAAGTCCGCCCAATATTGCTTTCAGATAAACTCTTTTCTCGTGATGAAAATATCGTTCGATGTAAAGTGTTGTCCTGATCATATAGAGAGATATAAATCCGCATAATATTCCCAATAATATATAGTACGGTATTGCGGAGAACTTCCATCCTACGGTAACAAGAAAAAACAATTGTCCGCTGTATAAAAATTTCGACAAGACTGCGGCGGTGGCAGATGAGATAAGCAGCGGAATAAAATATGGAATTGATAAATCCGGAAGCAAAACTTCAAACGCAAAAATTACACCTGCAATCGGACTGTTAAAGATGGAGCTTATTCCGGCAGCCGCGCCGCACGCGAGAAGCAGAGTTCTAACCTGATAATTCAATTTGAATTTCTTTGCAACATTGGAGCCGATTGCCGCGCCTGTAACCACTATCGGAGCTTCCAGGCCGACCGATCCTCCGAATCCTACTGTGAACGCGCTGGTAATTAGATGCGAATAAGTTTTCTTCGCGGGTAAATCCGATGCGCGTCTTACTATTGAATAAATTATGTTGCTAAGACCCGGGGTGATCTTGCCCTTTAGGAATGCGCGAACGAAAAAAACCGAAAGAAGAATACCAATCAACGGGAGAAAAAATTTGAGAATCCCAGACGGAAGATTCTGTGGTAAGTTTTGTGTGATCGTATGGAAATAACGGACAGTGTTTTTCAATACAACCGAAGCTAATCCCGAAAGAATTCCAACAACAAGGCTGGCAATAATTATGAAAGTTTTTTCGTTTATTATTTTTTTCCTGATGCCGGGTAAAATCAATTTAGGAAATACCTTCTTTCAAAGTTTGTTTGCAAATATATTAATTAAGAAAGTTTATTATTTGATATTTTTAGCCGGTTTCGCTTACGGTACAACAAAAAACCGAACTAGGATTGAAAAAAGTATTTGGATAAAACCGATATTTTTATATTTTACACGGTAGCAATAACAAAATAGGGGAAATATGAATTTCTCATCTTCACCTTACTCCGTCGATAATTTC
>JAJYMU010000045.1 GCA_021786655.1 Bacteroidota bacterium | reverse complement strand
GTCAAGAGAACATTTAGCTCAAGGCAAGCTTTAATATTTGACGGTCCGGATTCAACAATTTAGTAGAAGGAGTTACTATGAAGTCCATTGTTGCGTTCTCCGTAATCTGTATTCTTTTCTTATCGTGTAAGAACCAATCTTCCGAAGTAAGCGATGTGCCATCGGTAGAGGCGAAATATGTTTTGCCATACCCGGTCGGGCGTGAGTACACATGCTCTCAAGGATTTAACGGCCAATATTCGCACTACGGCTCATTCCGTTACGCAGTGGATTTTGCAATGTCGATCGGAACACTCGTCACTTCAGCCAGGAGCGGGCGCGTAGTTTACATCGTTGAGAGTTACTCAGACAATGACCGCGCCGAGGGGCATGAAAATGTAGTGATCGTCATGCATGATGATACTACCTACGCGCGTTACGTTCATTTAACAACAAACGGGGCTTTAGTTGCGATAGGGCATACCGTAGCGCCGGGTGACACAATCGGTTTAAGCGGTAACTCGGGCAGCAGTGGTGCGCCTTGAGGATCAGAGATATGAAACTATTGATCATCTTACTTAAGAATAAGAGTGCCCTAATCTCATCTAATTTTGCTTTTCGAAGCATATGGATTTAGAATGTTTAGTTAACTTTAATTGCTTATCAAAACACCAGCATCTAGAATCCAGCATCTAGAATCCAGCATCTCGTCTTTTCGTATTCACCCGTTTTTAGATATATTGCACGCCAAAAGAAAGAAATTATGACAATTAACATTCTATTTATCGGCGATATTGTCGGTCAACCCGGTCTGGATATTGTACAAATGTACCTTCCAAGCTTGCAAAAGAAATACCGGATAGACGTTACAATTGCCAACGGTGAGAACGCCTCCGACGGCAAGGGGTGCACCGAGAAGGAAGCCAAACCGCTCTTTGATCTCGGCGTTCACGCAATAACCGGCGGAAACCATACATGGGACAAACATCAATCGCAAGAATATTTGAAAGCGGAACCGCGTGCCATCCGTCCGTTAAATTATCCAAAGGGAACGTTCGGCAACGGTTACGTTCTTGTTAATTCGCCAAAGGGAAAGATTGCAGTTCTGAATTTACAAGGGCGCGCGTTCATGTCGCCGATCGATTGTCCGTTCCGCGCCGCCGATTGGGTGCTTCCAAAACTAAAGCAAGAAACGAAAGTTGTTATCGTTGATATGCATGCCGAAGCGACTGCGGAAAAGTTGGCGCTTGCAAATTATTTAGACGGAAAAGTTACGGCGGTAATCGGCACACACACGCACATTCAAACTTCCGACGAAAGAATTTTTCCAAACGGAACCGGATACATCACAGATTGCGGAATGACGGGACCGTACGATTCAGTAATCGGCATGAAGACCGATGCCGCGATTAACCGTTTCATTTACCAGACGCCGCAGAAATACCAGACAGCAGCCGGGAACGTTCACCTCACGGCAGTGTATTTAAAAGTTGATTTGGAAACCGGAAAGACTGTGGAGATAGAAAGAATTTTTATTCCGGAGTTTGATAAGAACAGTAGTTAGTATTTAGTAGATAGTAGTTAGAAGGAGATTGTTTTTAATGGCAGTAATTATTGACGGTAAAAAAGTTGCGGCGGAGATTCGGCACGAGCTTAAAGAAAAAGTCGAGTGGCTCCGGTCATTGAACGTTAGAGTGCCGGGACTTGTAACAATTCTAGTGGGGGATAATCCAGCGTCGCTTTCGTATGTAACCTCCAAAGGTAAAGCTTGCAATGAAATCGGAATGCTTTCCAAGATTGAAAAGTTATCCGCGGATACCAGTGAAGAAGAACTTCTTAAACTTATAGATTCATATAATTCAAACAACGACTACGACGGAATACTTGTTCAGCTTCCGTTACCGAAACATATTAACGAAGACAAAGTTATAGAACGGATCGCGCCGTCGAAGGACGTTGACGGATTTCACCCGATCAGTGTTGGCAATCTTGTCATCGGCAAAGACACATTTTATCCATGCACTCCGTATGGAGTTGTGGAATTATTGAAGCGTTACAAAATTGAAACGAGCGGCAAGCACGTTGTCGTTGTCGGCAGAAGCAATATTGTCGGTAAGCCGGTCGCGAATCTTCTTCTTCAGAAAAAGGAAGGCGCAAATGCGGTTGTTACTGTTTGTCATTCCGCGGCAAAGGATTTATCACGATTCACTAAAGAGGCAGATATTTTAATAGCGGCAATAGGAAGACCATATTTCATTAAAGCCGATATGATTAAAGACGGCGTTGCCGTTATTGATGTTGGAATTAACCGCGTGGAAGATTCAACTTTGCCCAAAGGTTACAAGCTCGTCGGTGATGTTGATTACGAAGGTGTTTCGAAAAAAGCCTCGTTCATCACTCCGGTACCCGGCGGCGTTGGTCCGATGACGATTGCAATGTTGCTTCAAAATACATTTCTTGCTTACATTAAAATCACAAAACAAAAGTTGTCGTAAAAATGGCATCACCAGCAATTGATAAGGTTGTTTCACAAGTTTTTATCGAAAAAGCACTGCAGGACTTTTACTGCCACGGCGGAACGTGTGCCGGATGGGAACGGAACGTAGTTGATCAGCCGGGAGCGGTAAAGAAAATTATAAGCAACGGCGCGGATAGAATTGCCGCGGGTATCGGTGTCGGCGAAGAACTCATCGACAAAGACGTTGCGCGGATGATTGATCACACTTTATTGAAGCCGGAAGCAACTCCACAAGAGATTAAGAAACTTTGCGAAGAAGCCAGAACGTACGGATTCGCTTCAGTGTGCATCAACCCATGTTACGTGCCGATGTGCAAAGATTTGTTAAGCGGCTCCAAAGTAAAAGTTTGCACTGTAATCGGATTTCCGTTAGGCTCGACAACGACAGAAGTGAAAAGGTACGAAGCGGAACAAGCATTGAAGAGCGGCGCTCAAGAAGTTGACATGGTTATCAATGTCGGAATGCTGAAACAGAAGCAGCACGATTACGTTTTCAACGATATTAATCAAGTCGTTCTTGCGGCAAAAAAGTTTGGAGCGATTTGTAAAGTGATAATTGAAACGGCTCTTCTTACTGACGAAGAAAAAATTGTAGCGTGTATGCTGTCGAAAAACGTGAAAGCAGATTTCGTGAAGACTTCAACCGGATTCAGCAAGGGCGGAGCTACTGCGGGCGATGTTGCATTGATGAAATATGTTGTCGGTTCCACTGTTGGCGTGAAAGCCTCGGGCGGAATTCGCACAACTGAAGATGCAAAACTTATGATCGCAAGCGGCGCTGAGAGAATTGGCGCGAGCGCAAGTGTTAAGATTGTTAAGGGCGAGGCAGTTGCTGCCGGTGGATATTGAGCAGTCGTGAGTCATTAGTCGTTAGCTTTTAGAAATATTATTTCACTACTGTCCCGTTAAGAAAACAAGCGTGTCAGTAAGTAATTAAAAGATAAATGGTTATGAAGAAATCTCATAAAATCGATTTGAAAATGAAAACACATAAAGTTCTCAATAAATAAAGAATCAAAAGTTTTTTTTCATTTTGAGTAGTCGAATAAAGGCTCAAGATGAATCAAGGAAAAACTATCTTTTCACAGATAATGGATTACGCACCTAAAAATATTTTTGATCAACTTGTATCTGAATACAAAGGTAATTATCGATTCAGAACATTCTCATGTTGGGATCAACTTCTGTGTCTTGCTTTTGCACAACTGACATTTAGAGAATCTCTGCGCGATATTGAAACTTGTTTGCGTTCGAATTCGGAAAAACTATACCACATGGGCATTAAGGGAAATATTTCCAGAACCAATTTATCGCGAGCTAATGAAACTCGTAACTGGAAAATATTTGCTCGCTTTGCCAATCATTTAATTCAAGAAGCCCTTTCTCTCTACACAAAAGACGAACTTATTTACAAAGAACTTGATAATTCTCTTTATGCTCTTGATTCAACAACAATTGATCTTTGCATGTCTTTATTCCCTTGGGCAAAGTTTAGGAAGAACAAATCTGCTGTTAAATTACACACGCTGCTGGATATTAGAACATCGATTCCAACCTTTATTCACATTACTTCGGGCAAGGTTCACGATGTAAATATCTTAGATCTAATTTCTATTGAAACCTCAGCTTTCTACATTATCGATAAAGGTTATATCGATTTTGAAAGACTGTTTACTCTTAAGAATAAAAACGCATACTTTATTACAAGAGCAAAAAAGAACTTGGCTTGTCAAAGAATTTATTCCCGCGACGTTTCTAAATATGAAAATATAAAGTATGATCAAACAGTTAAGCTAACCGGAGTTAAAACATCAACTCTCTATCCCGAACAAATTAGAAAAATTAAGTTCATCGATAAAGAAAATGACAAAGAACTAATTTTCCTAACCAACAATTTCTTACTTGACGCCGATATGATTGCACGTTTATA
Organism: Bacteroidota bacterium; assembly: GCA_021786655.1. Lineage (GTDB taxonomy): Bacteria > Bacteroidota > Ignavibacteria > Ignavibacteriales > Melioribacteraceae > Fen-1258. Next base: position 7,022 of record JAJYMU010000045.1, on the reverse strand, counting down.
TAAAGACCGATGGAAAATTGAATTATTCTTCAAATGGATTAAACAGCATTTGAGAATAAAATCTTTTTACGGTACAAGTGAAAATGCTGTCAAAATTCAAATTTACTCAGCTATCTCTGTTTATGTAATGATCGCAATCATCAAAAAGAAATTAAACATTGCTGAAAGTCTCTACACTATTTTACAGATTTTGAGCATAAACATTTTTAGCAAAGTCCTTATAAATCAACTACTTAACAAAAATTGTAACCCAAATAAAAACTACTGTTCCCATAACCAGTTGTTTTTATTCGACTTTTAACGGGACAGTAGTGACCATTTTCCACTCTTTTCCATCATAATGCATTATCTGTCCGTGTCCTACCCATGTTGCCAGCCAGATATCTGTTGGAGAGACAACGAGCAAATCTTCGGGTAAAACTTGTATCGCACCGGAAGGAACTGGCAATGTATCCGCTGTCCAAGTCATTTGTCTTGGGTCTTTAAATGGTTTTTGGTTTGGTCCGGTGCCGGTATCTTTACAAGAAACCAGTTGAAGGAATAAAACTGATAAGAGGAAAATTACTTTGATAAACTTCACATAACCCCCTTGGTTGGCTGATTGAATTCGCTGTTTAAGAAATGCAGAAACATTATAATCGGCATTCTAAGTACACCAATGTTAAATCTGTAAATAAAATAATACGATTTTTATCAAAAGCAAATGGTAATGAGATTAGCGATTACGGAATTGTCGCTGATATTGCACAAAAAAATCTTCTACACCGATGACAAAATATTTGCCCACTCTAAAAAGAAATATTTGTCAAAACGAGTTATATTAAGATTAGTATTTCATCCAAAAATGATTTGGAAAAAGTTATGAAAGGAATAATTCTTGCCGGCGGATCGGGAACGCGAATGTACCCGATAACAAAAATTTACAGCAAGCAGCTTGTTACAATTTATGATAAACCGCTGATCTATTACCCGCTTTCGATTCTAATGCTTGCCGGTATCCGTGAGATACTAATCATCTCCAACGAAGATACAATTCCTCTTTACAAAAAATTATTTGATGACGGCTCACACGTCGGGTTGAAAGTTGAATATGCGGTTCAGAAAGCGCCGAACGGAATTGCCGAATCATTCATCATAGGCGAAAAGTTTATCGGCAAAGACAATGTCTCGTTAATCCTCGGCGATAATATTTTTTACGGCAAGCTCGATTTCTTTTACAACGCAGTTGAAAAACATAAAAGGGGTTTACCTCGCCGACAGGCGGGCGCAACAATTTTTGCTTATCAAGTAACCGATCCCGAGCGCTACGGAATAGTTGAGTTCGGCGGCGATGGGAAAGCAATCAGCATCGAAGAAAAACCGAAAGCGCCAAAATCGAACTATGCTGTTCCCGGTCTCTACATTTTCGATAACAACGTTGTTTCAATTTCCAAAAACTTAAAACCCTCTGCGCGCGGAGAACTTGAAATTACAGATGTTAACCGTTCGTATCTTCAAAAAGGTGAACTGCGTGTTGAGAAGATTGGGCGCGGCGTTGCATGGCTGGATACGGGAACGCCTGAGGCGTTGCTTAAAGCCGCAAACTTTTTCGGAGTCATAGAAGACCGCCAGGGTTTGAAGGTTGCCTGCATCGAAGAGATCGCGTACCAAAAAGGATTTATTAATAAAGATCAGTTCGGAGCGCACATCAATAGAATTCCGAAATCGCTTTACAGAGACTATCTGGAAAAAATTTACAACGAGTAGATTCCCCTTTCCTATCAAGGGAATTCTAAGTTTGCCCTTCCCTGTCTACCGGCCCGCTTCGCTCTCTCGAAAGCGAGACGAGCAGGCAGGAGAGAAAATAGGGATACATTTCACAAAGTTTATTATCTTTGCCAAAGATATATTACGGCATCCAACGGAGGAGCAACTATAGAATGGGCGTTTTCTCAAAGTCTAGGAAAAGCGAAATTGAAAAGCTAGTTGAAGAGAACGACGAACTCAAAAATACCCTTCACACGCTCCTTCAAAAAAACCAGGGTCTAGCTGAACTTGAAAACAAATTGGCTGAGGCTCGGAAAGAAACATCGGAACTATTCGCCAGAATCGATAAACAAAAAGCCGATCTCGTTAAATTTGAAACCGATATTCATGCCAAAACCGAAACACTACAGGAATTAACTGATACTGTTTCCTCCCTCACACAGCAAAAAAATTTTCTAGAAGAATCGATTTCATCAATCCAGATTACATCGTTTGATTCACATGAAGCCGCAAGAATTTCCGAAACGAAAGAAAAGGAAATTTCAGAACTGAACGAGAAATATAATCAGCTTAAATCCACATTCGATTCACTTTCGGAAGAATACAACACGACCCAGCAGAATTTGAATTACCTTAGAGAAGAGGAAGAGAAACTGCGCGTTGTAGTCGGTCAATACGGCGGCAATCTTTCCGAATCTCTTGAGAAGATAAAAGTAGTTGAAGCGGATTTGAACGAGCGCCTTACACAGCTCAAAACAGAAGAGAACAAAAGAACCGCAGCGCTCAAAACCATCAATGAAAAAATAAATCTTACAGAAGAAATAAAATCCAATCTGGAATCTTCTCTTTCGACCATTATCAATCAGCTGGCGGAGAAAGAGAAACTACACACTGAGTTTATTGCCAAGCGCGAATCTCTGATTGAAGAAATCCGCTCCAAACAGAAAGAATACGACGAGTTCGAAAATAGATATACATTTGCCAAAGAGAACATAGACAAGTTGGAAGCCGAGAACAAAGAACTTGCCGATAGACGAAACCGGTTATATGAAGATGTGAGCAAGTTTGAATCCGTGAGAGCCGAGATAGACGAAAAAATTCTTCAGCTTAAAAACGACGAAGAAAAAATTACGGAAGAGTTGGCAAGGAAAAGAAGCAGTCTAGATGAGCTTGAAAAAAGAAAAATTGAAGTCGAAGAAAATCATCTGAAAGTTGAAAACGATTTTTCCCAGGTAATCAACAAGTTCACCGAAGAATTTAGCGCGGCAAAAGAAAAGCTTAATTCTCTCCGCCAGGAAATTATCGAAAAAGAGAAGGAGCTCAACAGCAAAGAAAAAATACTTCTTGAAAAAACGAGTCAGGTTGCCGAATACGGCGGATTAACGAAAGTGCTTCACAAAGAACGTACGACAATTGAGCAGATGATCGGAAATCTGAAAGAGGAAAAGGATGAGTTGTCAAAAGAAGTGTTGGAACTGAAAGATGATGCCGGCAAAACCAAAATTTATTTGCAGCAGCTTCAATCCGAATCGTCCTTGCTCGAAATAAAAAAAGAATCGCTCGAAAAAGAAATCCGCCAGCTTATCAATCAGACTAATGATAATTACTCGGTACTCAGCGAGCGGAAACAGAAACTTACCGCCGAGATCGGCGATAACAGTCGCGCGCTTTCCGACTTAAAAAATAATGTTTCGTCACTCAAAGAAGAATTGCGGTCATTAAAAATCGAAAAAGCCAACACCGAAACGCAAAAAGAAGAATTCACATCGAAAATATCCGAACTTATTGCAATGGAAAAGAGTTTAAAGTTCAAGATAGCTCAACACGAAAAAAAATTGAACAAAGCTGATAAATAAGTTTAGACGCAGCACCTTTTTGCTTCATCAAATAAAAGACACTACTTATTTACAGCGAAGTTTTTATTTACAATTGTCAGCTAATAAAATGTTGATGAATCATTCCGCGAAAGGGAAATTATGAAAAAATATGCATTGCCGATTTCCGTAATGCTTTTTCTTCTAACCGTTGCTCAATTATCCGCACAGCAAAAGATTGACAGTCTCAAGTATAAATCGAATCCGGTTTACGCCATTCAAATAGCGATGTACGATATTTACCAGACCAAACAAGCAAACATTGTTATGCTCGGCAATTCTCTTACTCACGGTGCTGCGTGGAATGAATTGCTCGGACGCACTGACGTGGTTGAGCGCGGCATACCCAGCGACATACTTCAAGGTTATGCCGCAAGAATGAATTACATTTATAAACTTCATCCTAAAATTGTTTTTATAATGGGCGGGTTGAACGACATCTATAATTGGATTCCGGTTGAGGAAACATTTTCCACGTACGTGAAAATCATAGAGGGTTTGCGCGCAAGAAACATCATACCGGTGATTCAATCAACAACCTACGCCGCAAAATTCTACGGAAAAGAATTTGGTCTCACGGCAGAATCTAATTTCGGGAGGAATAGAGAGATTGATAAGCTGAACAAACTTTTGGCAGACTACGCAAAGCGTAACAACATAGATTGGATTAATCTCATTCCACATATTTCTACTCCGGATGGATATTTAAAATCGGAATTAACAATAGACGGAATACATTTCAGAGCTGCTGCTTACAAAATATGGGCTGCGGAAGTTGAGAAGGTTTTGGCAAAACACAATTTGTAATTTAGCTTGCAAAGTTTATTATTTGCATAAATTATAACCGGTCTAGAATTATTTTTTTGGAAAAATTGAAAGGTCAAGTAAAGATGGACAATCAAAATAAAATTAAACAGCCGCTTTGGATATTGATAATTACGATTGCAATCCTCTACATTACTTCGTTTGCAACCATTAATTACTCGCTCGCGGGCATAAGTCTTACAACAGTCGATCTATTTTCTGACATAAAGAATCAACCGCAGGATAATGCGCCGATGAATTTGCTGCCGCGCAAAGTTAATCCCGATCATTCACATAGAAATGTTTTGCAGGCGTCGTTCGGTTTGCCCGATTTAGGAATTCTTGAAAACAAAATTTCGAAATCGGAAAAAGAAATAACGGAAAATAATACTATCTACGTTACGGTCCAGGGAAGAAAAACTCCAATCACCGGAAACACAAAACAGTTGAGTTATTTTTTTGATGCATTGAAGAATGCAAAATCTAAAATTGTGCGCGTGGCTCATTACGGCGATTCCGCAATCGAAGGCGACTTGATTACGTCCGACATACGCCAAACGCTCCAAAATAAATTCGGCGGAAACGGAGTTGGCTGGCTGGGTATCGTATCGCAAGATATTATGTTTAGAATGACAACGAAGCATACATTTTCAAGCAACTGGGAATCTGCCGCATTGTACACAAACAATCCTAAAGATCTCCCACTGGGAATAAGCGGCGAGGTAAATGTTCCGAAAGGAAACGCTTGGGTGCAGTATCAAACAACAACCGCACGATACTACCTTAAGGATTTCAGTCTTGTAAGATTGTTTTATTCAAATGCAAAAAGTTCTCAAATATTTTACTCCTTCGACGGCGGCGCAAAACAATCCGCAACATTAAAACCCGGAACGGATATTCAAGAATTAGTTTTGAAACCTTCCGGCAGAGCAAAAACAGTTAAGATAGAATTTCCGACTGCGGACCAAGCGTACTTCTACGGCGCTAGTTTGGAAAACGGTCCCGGCGTTTATGTTGATAACTTACCGTTACGCGGAAACACGGGCGCCGATCTCGGTTCACTAAAACCGGAAGTGCTGAAACAATTTGCGAAATATCTCGATTACAAATTGATCATATTGGAATTCGGTTTGAACATCGCGGGCACACGTCAATCCGATTACTCATGGTACGAAAGAGAAATGGTAAAGGTGATCAACAATTTGAAATCTGCTTTTCCCAATACAAGTTTTCTTATGATCTCGGTGCATGATAAAGCGATGAAGAAAGGCTCAAGCTTTGTAACCGACCCGACGATTCTTACTCTACTTAAAGCGCAAAAAAATATTGCTCAACAGGCAAACGTCGCTATCTGGAGTTTGTTCGATGCTATGGGCGGAGAAAATTCGATGCCGCAATGGGTCAACGCAAATCCTCCGCTGGCATTCAGAGATTACATTCACTTTAACGATCAGGGCGCAAAGAAAGTTGCCGATCTTCTGACGGATGCATTGCTGTCCATATACCGTTAATTCAAAAAAGAGAAAAATAAAAATGAACGATATCTACGCAGACAAATCAAAAACTCTTTGGGAACGATGGCAAAATAACGCAAAGAGAAATCCCGACCGTGATGCAATTGTTCATTGGGTTGCCGGAGAGGAACCGTTCCGATGGACTTACAAGAATTTAACCGAGACTGCAAAAAAGTTTTCCGTTAGAATTGCCGAAGCCGGAGTAAAACCGGGCGACGTGTGTGCAATCATAATCCGGCATAACAGTTTTTTCTATCCGCTCTATCTCGGAATATCGAGAGCTGCTGCGCTGCCGGCGGTGCTCGCGTTTCCGAATCCAAGATTGCATCCGGATAAATTCCGTCAAGGATTGGAAGGAATGGCGCAGCGTTCAGGCCTCGATTACATTCTGACTGAAAAAGAACTCGAACCGATGATCAGACCGCTTGTTGAAAAACCGGGCAGCACTATTAAAGCAGTTTTCTTTCCGCTTGAGTGGGATATCACTTCGGAAATCGATCCGAAGAAAGATGCGGAGATTGAACAAATCTCAAAATCGGTAAAAGAAACCGAACCGATGCTGCTTCAGCATTCATCTGGAACAACAGGTTTGCAGAAACCGGTTGTGTTGTCTCACCGCGCAATTCTGAATCACGTTACTCATCTAGGGCAAGCTTTTAGATTAACTGAGAAAGACAAAGTTGCAACGTGGCTGCCGCTTTATCATGATTTCGGATTGATCGCATGTTTCCATATTCCGTTGGCATGCGGCATCACAACTGTTCAGATCGATCCGTTTCAATGGGTGCTGGCGCCGATTCTTCTGCTGGAAGTAATATCAAAAGAGAAAGCAACGATGACTTGTCTTCCCAACTTTGCATATAATGTTCTAGCCGAAAAAATTGATGATGAAGAGTTGGAAGGAATCTCGCTTGAAAGTTTAAGATTGACCGTGAACGCTGCCGAACCGATCCGTCACGACAGCCACGAAAAATTTGCCGAGCGATTTAAGAAGTACAGTTTGAATCCTTTGGCTCTAAGCGGAATGTACGGAATGGCAGAAGTAACTCTCGGTTTAACACTTACGGAACCTGGCAAACCGATT
>JAJYMU010000203.1 GCA_021786655.1 Bacteroidota bacterium | reverse complement strand
AGTTTTTGACAGAGAAAACCTATCGGGAATAGCAGAGGCAAAAAAAATGATTGCTGAAGGCTATATTGACGTTGACAAGGCAAAAGCACTCGGTAAAATGTTATCAGTTGAAGTGATCATAATTGGTAGTTATACAGTATTGAGTAATACATTGAAACTTACTTTAAAGGCTCTCGATTCGAATACAGGATTAGTAATTGCTGCAACTGGGAAAGAGTTACCTATAGATTCAGATGCTGGAGCTTTACTAGGTATTAATATAGAGACGAATCGCAGCAGAAATAATTCTAATCGTGGTGTCAATAACCAAGGCACAGCAAACAAAGATTGTGAAATTAATAATACAGGGGAATATTGCTTTACCAATAACACATCACATCAATTACGAGTTACAGTAAATCCGACTGGAATAATGGACTACAAAGAATTAACCTTGGAGGTAGGGCAGACACAATGTTTTTATAATCTGAGGGCACAACCACATAATTATCATATACAGCAATTGGGTGTTGTCCCAAGAATTACTCGCAGCTATGACCCACCCCGAATCGAAAGACAAGGTCAGATTTCAGTTGAAAAGTGTAAATCAAAAACATTTGTAATAAACTGAAGTGTTATGTTTTATGAACTAGCGTTGTAGAGAACGCAAAGTCGTGCCCGCCTTTGATGGATTGTATTCCTTTTCATCCGTGAATTCTTTTTCTTCTATTCGGCGCGCGGCGGCATTTATCGGAACAGCAGTAATCATTTTCAACTTTGCATTCGTCGCAAGTAAGAAGCATTTTATCGCAGTCCTGGTTGTGGCAGTTTATATAGTAGGAAGTCGGTTTTCCGCAGTAATAACATTTACCGATATGTTTGATTTCTTCTTTTGTGTTCGGCGTAACAATGCAGCGCCCATCAAAAACAAAAACGCTCCCTTCCCAATATTTATCCGGATGCTGCGTAACGTAGTTCCAAATTCCGCCGTCCATCTGGTAAACATCTTTGAATCCGTTCTCAACTAAAAGCGCGGAAGCTTTTTCGCATCTAATACCGCCGGTGCAGTAAGTAACAATAGTTTTGTCCTTGAACTCTTTCAGTTCTTCAACAACTTTTGGCCAGTCGCGGAAAGTATCCATCTTTGGCGCGATGGCATTCTTAAATTTTCCGATAATACTTTCATAATCGTTACGCGCATCAACAATTACAAAATCTTTTCCGCTTTCATAAAATTGATTTAGCTCTTCCGGTTTTAACCGTCGAGCCGTTTTAGAAAGATCGACTTCTCCGAAACTTGCATTCACAATTTCTTTTTTCAGACGCACATGAATTTTACGGAACGCGTGTTCGTTGTGCTCGTCTTCCTTAAACCAGATATCGCTGAACTCAGGGTACTTTCTAATTTCCGATTTATATTTTTCGATGTTCTCCACCGTGCCGGATACCGTTGCATTAATCCCTTCGTCGGAGATCCAAACCCGTCCTTTGATGTCGTTCGCTTCGCAAAATTTTAAATGTTCTTCTTGAAACCTGCCCGGTTCCGGAAATTTGACGTATTTATAAAAGAGTAAAACCTTAAATTTCATAATGGAAATCACCTTCTTATCAGAAATCGCAAAAAACTATTAAATAAAGATAATAAATCTTATTTTTAGCCGAAAATCAATGAGCTGTCTCATGCGTCCAAATAATCGGAAACCGTTAACAATTTATTTTCCAGCGCCGCGTGCTGTTATAGATTAAACCTTGCAGCGCTGAGTTGTGACTAAACAACAGGGAAACATTTTGAATGAAAGAACCAAACGTGAATATCGGGATACTTTCCGAAAAGGAAATTTTGTTTGATCTATACGGAGAGTTTCTTTCTCCGGGATTGAACAAACATTTCAGCGGAAAATTCAAAGCGAAGAGCGCCGGAGGCGGAATTTCGATTCAGCAGGAATCAAAAGAAATTTTTAGCGGCAAGGAAATTGTTTTTGTGCCGAATGATCTTGAAACGGAATCGTTCTTGCTGAGAAATGTTATGATAGGAAAAGATTTTCACTGGCAGAAAAAAGAAAATCAGCGGTTCAGGGGCTCGTTAAAGCTCATCCGCGAAAATGAAAACATAACTGCAGTCAATATTCTGCCGATCGAAGAATATTTGACGAGTGTTATTTCATCCGAGATGAGCGCGAACAGTTCGCCGGAACTTTTGAAAGCGCACGCAATTGTTTCCCGCGGATGGCTGCTGGCACAGTTGGAAAAGAAAAATAGAAAAGCAGTTTCGGAAACAATAAGCAACGAAGAAATTATCCGGTGGTACGATAGAGAAGATCACAAGGATTACGATTTTTGCGCCGACGACCATTGCCAAAGATATCAAGGTGTAACAAGAATTGTAAACGAAGCATCCGTGAATGCAATCTCCGAAACGCGGGGACTTGTGCTGACACACAACGATAAAATTTGCGATGCGCGTTATTCAAAATGCTGCGGCGGCGTTACCGAATCTTTTGAGAACGTCTGGGAGCCGGAGAAACACGAATACTTGTCCTCCGTGATAGATTATAAATTCGAACCCGAGGGAACAGAAATCGATTTGCAACAAGAAAAGTCATTCGAACATTGGGTTAGAAGCAATCCAAATTCTTTCTGCAACACTTCGGATAAAAAAATACTTTCACAAGTCTTGGTTGATTTCGATCAATCAACGAGCGACTTCTTCCGTTGGAAGGTTGAGTATTCACAAGATGAAATTTCGCACTTGATACGAAGCAAAACCAAAATTGATTTCGGGCAGATCAAAGATTTGGTCCCGGTCGAAAGAGGTTTCTCCGGCAGAATCATCAGACTTAAAATTGTTGGGACTAACAAAACATTAATCATCGGCAAAGAACTGGCAATAAGGAAAGCGCTTTCCCCAACTCATTTATACAGCTCCGCATTCATTGTAACAAAGGAAAATGTTGTTGATGACGTTCCCGGGAAATTTATTCTTGATGGAGCCGGATGGGGACATGGCGTTGGACTTTGCCAAATCGGCGCCGCTGTGATGGGTGAGCTCGGCTACTCTTTTGATGAAATATTAACACACTATTTTCAAAAAACAAAAATTCAGAAAGTCTATTCATGAAAGTATTGCATAGCTGTCTTTCCAAAAGTTGGGGAGGAATGGAAATGTATTCACTTAATACCGCGCGCACTCTGATAGATGCCGGTATTGATGTTGAGTTATTGTGTTATCCTAATTCCAGACTTCACATTGAAGCGGTGAAACATAGAATAAAAGTGCATGCTTTTAATTTCGGAAGGTATTTTACTCCGGCAAGTCTTTACAGGTTGAATAAACTAATCCGTGGAAATAAATTTGATCTAATCCACGCAGAGTCGTCCAAAGAATTATTGAGCATTTACGATTCCCTCGTTAAAGAGAAGCACTCAAAGCAAGAACCCGCTTCCAATCTGCACTTGAAAGCCGAGCAGATTTAAATTATGATTGTGCATCAAGAATAAAAAAATTGTTAGATGACTTTTCTCAATCCCGCAGTCTTACTTGGTTTGCTGGCTGCTTCTATTCCAATCGTACTTCATTTTCTCAATCTCAGAAAACTAAAAAAGATTGAGTTCAGCACTCTTGCATTTTTGAAAGAGCTGCAGAAAACAAAAATCAAAAGAATAAAACTGAAGCAATGGCTGCTGCTTCTGCTTCGTATTGCAATTGTAACTCTTCTCGTGACGGCGTTCGCGCGTCCTACGGTGAAGACAATAACGATTGGAAGTTCCTCTGCTGCGAAAACTACCGCGGTATTTATAATAGATAACACGTTCAGCATGTCGGTTGTTACCGAAAAAGGTTCGTACTTCAATCGCGCGAAGCAGATCGCAAAAAATCTATTAAACAATTTTCAAGAAGGAGACGAGATTGCGCTTCTGCAGGTAAGCGAAACAAAAGCAGATGCCGCTAAACCGACTTCAAACTTTTCCGAACTCAAAAAAGCAATTGATGATTTGCAAATTTTTATGCCGAGCGGAACGTTGAACGAAGCATTGGTTAGGGCAGCACAAATATTATTTCAGTCAAAGAACTTCAATAAAGAAATTTACCTGTTCACCGATCTTCAGAAAGGACGCACGTTTAATTCAACCAGCGAGCTTTCCAATTTAGCGCGGACACTAGGGTCAAACACAAGATTGTTTCTGGTTGATATGACTGAAAAACAACCGGTAAATCTTGGAATTGACGATCTGATTCCGAACAATCAAATATTTGAGAAATCCAAAACCGTAAGTTTTACCGCGAGAATAAAAAACTACTCCGATAAGCCGGTCAATAATTCTGTGGTTTCACTTTTCATAAACGGCAAAAGATCCGCACAGCAAAGTTTGAATTTGAGCGCTGGGGATTCGCGAGAGGTTACGTTTGAAACAACATTGAACGACACCGGACTCGTTCAGATTTCTGCTGAACTTGAGGACGACGACATTGTTCAAGACAACAAAAGATTTTTCAGCGTCTATGTGCCGGACAAAATTTCCGTGCTGATGGTAGACGATAACCGTGATGATTCGCGATTTATCCGCTTTGCTCTTGAGGATCCGACAAACAAAATTAAGATTGCGGAATACAATCCTTCCCAACTTTCGTCACTTAATCTTAACAACTACGACGCAGTAATCGTTATCGGTGCTTCGGGTAATTCGAATTGGAAGACTGTTTCCGATTACGTCAACAAGGGCGGCGGAGTTGTAATTCTACCGGGCTCGCAGACTTCATTAGAAAATTTCCAAAGTGTTTGTAAAGCATTCGATCTTCCGCTGCCGGCAGCTACTGTTGGAAAATTTAATTCACAAGAAACCAGATCCCAATTCGACAAGATCGATTATCAGAATCCGTTGTTCAAGGATTTGTTTGAAGGGAAAAATCAGCCGAAGATTGAATCACCTGAGATTTATCACTACTTCAAGATCAATCCGGCAGGCAAAGGGAGAAACATTATTTCGATGGCTGATAACTCTTCATTTTTAAGTGAATTCAATCTTGGTTCCGGAAAAATATTTTTGTTCAACAGCGCGCCGGCATTAAGCTGGAATAATTTTCCGATGAAAGCTTTATTTGCGCCGCTGATGAATAAATTGGTTTTAGCATCAGCCACAAAAATTAAAAATGAATCTTCAACTCTTGCCGGAGAAGAATTGCCGGTTAATATTTCCAACAAAAAGTTTTCGCTGATTAAGGTTGTTAAGCCCGGCGGATTGATCGAATATGTAAATTCGGATTCACTTTCAAACAAAAATTATTTTTTCTACACGAAGACGGATGAGACGGGAACCTACAAATTTTACTCCGGCAGTAATCTGCTCGATTATTTTTACGTCAATCACGATCCGCGCGAGTCAGTAACCGAACATTCGAGTGTGCCGGAGTTCAAAGATTACCTTAAGCAGATTGAGTTTGAAGGGAAATTTTTCGACGTTTCGCCCAATGATGATTTTTCAAAGATAATCTATCAAGCAAGATTCGGAACAGAATTATGGAAATATTTTTTGATTATCGTTTTGGTTCTTGCGATCATCGAATCACTAATTGCAAGAAGTTCTAAAAAAGATTTAGCTGGAATCGAGAAACAAGAATGATTGAATTACAACCAATACCTGTTGAACGCGCAATTTTGATCGGCTTAATTTCCAGCGACTATTCCAGAGAACAAGTAGAAGAACACCTCGACGAACTGGAAATGCTGACATCAACCGCCGGCGCGGAAACTGTATTTAAGATTATGCAAGACCGCCAGAGGCCGGACCCGGCATTTTTTGTTGGCAAAGGCAAAGCGGAAGAAATCGCGCAGCTGATTGAGTTGAACGACATTCGACTTGTAATCTTTGACGACGATCTTAATCCTACTCAGGCGCGTAATCTCGAAAAACTTTTTGAGCGAAAAGTTTTAGACCGCAGCGGTTTGATTCTCGATATCTTTGCCTCGCATGCAAAAACCCGCGAAGCAAAAACACAGGTCGAGTTGGCGCAGCTTCAATACATGCTGCCGCGCCTAACACGAGCATGGACACACTTATCTAAACAGTACGGCGGTATCGGAACCAAAGGTCCAGGTGAAACGCAAATCGAAACTGATAGAAGAATAATCCGCACGCGTATTAGTAAGCTGAAAGAAAATCTGAAAAAAATTGAAGCGCAGCAGACAACAAAAAGCGCCGGACGAAAAGATCAGGTTACAGCGTGCCTTGTTGGTTATACCAATGCCGGTAAATCTACTTTATTGAACAGACTAACCAACGCAGGAGCGCTTGCCGAGGATAAACTTTTCGCCACGCTAGATTCCACAACCCGCTCTTTCGACATCGAGAAAAACAAAAAAGTATTGCTAAGCGATACAGTCGGATTCATCCGAAAGCTGCCGCACCATCTCGTCGCGTCGTTCAAGAGCACGCTTAACGTTGTGCGCGATGCAGATATTATCCTTCACATGATAGATGTCTCACACGATTTTTACGAAGACCATATTCATGTTGTCGATTCAACTTTGGAAGAACTCAACAGCCACAAGAAAATCCAAATCAAAATTTTCAACAAAGTGGATGCACTTAAAGACAAGAGCAAGATGGATTACATTCTGAACAAATACAAAAACAGCATTTTGATTTCTGCCGAACGTGGAATCAATATCGGAAATCTAAAGAAGATGCTTCTCGATTTGTACGAAAAGAACTTTGTTCAAGGAACAATTGTGTTAAGTCACTCGGATTCGAAATTGGTCTCGCAGCTTTACGAGATGGCGGAAATCCTATCGGCGGATTACGAGGACGACAAAATAATTATTGCCTATCGGGCAAGTTCGGCGGTTCATTCGAAAATACAAGCGCTGGTGCGATCTCGGCAGGACAATTAATCACTCGGCGGTTTTTCATCTTTCTTCTTGGCTTTGAATATACTTTCTCCACCCACGCGGTCGCGGCGGTCAATCCATCGGTCAATTTTCAAAATTAGAAATCCGAACAGCGCAAGACCGATCAGAATTAAAATCGTTACAAAAATAAAAACAATAGTGTACAAGCTCATAAGCAAACAGACCTTATGTTTGAGTACAGTATTTTTCAAATGCTAAAAAACTCATTCCCATTTTATCTTTTCAACCATCTCAAAAGATGGATGTAGCCGGCAATCGTAATTTACACAAAACTCTTAAATCCATACTTCGTCATAAATTCATCATATTCTTCTTTAAAACTCTTTATTCTATGATGCTCTTCTTGATTTTTAATATAATTTCTTACAGTGTCCATTTGTGATTCACCAACCAAAACTGCAAAGTATTCATCCGCCCATTCAAATTTATTTTTAGTAATCATGTTCTGGTTTATCCAATGAGACGCTTCGCCTTTAATAAGGTTCGCAACTTTAGAAATGTTCTGTTCGCTTCCCAAAGAGATCAAACAATGCAAATGATCCGCATAACCATCGATTGCCGTAATAAATACTTCTTTGGAACGTGCATTTTCAAGAATGTGGTTAATTATTTTCCCCCTTACTTCCTTAGTGAGATATGATTCTCTGTTCTTGGTCCCGAATACCAGATGGATCCATATTCTAACGAAAGACATTATTTTTTCCTTGTATTAATTGGGCTAAAGCCCGATGTTGCTTTTTTGCTCCAACCCCACCGTAAACGGTGGAGTTATGTAGTTTTACTTTGGATCTGCTACTTTTGCATTTCCACACGAACAACAAACTGTACTAACACTATTTACATCTTTACTTAAACTGCGATATTCTAACCACGTCCTTTAGGACGTGGTGCACAAACATACTCGGAAGCACAAAAGGCTTTAGCCTAACTACTTCTTCCTTTTAACTATCTTTATCGCCGCTAGATTTACTTTCCTGATTTTTTATTAGCATAATTCTTTCAATTAATTTTGAATTAAAATTATCATAAATATTTCAAACTGTAAACCAGCAAAGTATGATGCGTGTCTATGGGTTATGTCTTATCATCTTCTTAAGTTTGATTAATAGTTTTCTGACATCAATGGAGGAAACACAATGTCGATTGTTCTTGACGGTTCAAATCTGACGGTAGAAAAACTCGTTGCAGTAGCCCGCCACAATGAAAGAGTAGAATTGCACCCCGATGCTCTCGAAAGAATTAAAGTATGCCGCGCAATGTTGGAAGAAAAAATTCAAGCTCATGAAATTATGTACGGCGTTAATACCGGTATCGGCGAATTTTCTGAAGTTGTGCTTAACGATGAACAGGTAAAAGATTTTCAAAAATATTTGATTTACAATCACGCTGCCGGTATCGGCGATCCGGCGCCGATTGAATATGTACGCGGCGCAATGACGGGAAGAATCAATGTTCACGCTCACGGTAATTCCGGTATTCGCCCAGAAATAACTTTGACGTTGGTCGAAATGCTCAACAAAGGTGTAACTCCGTTTGTTTGCCAGAAAGGATCGGTTGGCGCAAGCGGCGATCTGGCACCGATGAGCCAAATTGCTTTGCTGATGATGGGCGAAGGAGAAGCGTTTTACAAAGGTGAACGTTACCCCGGAAAAGTTGCTTTTGAAAAAGCTGGAATAAAAATTCCCGGTCTTCAAGCGCGCGATGGACTCGGCACGATCAACGGATCAAATCTTTTAACCGCAATGAGCGCAATTCACATTTATGATATGAACCGCTGGCTCAAACAGGCGGAGATTGCGTGCGCGATGTCGCTTGAAGCATTGTACGCAAACTTAAAACCGTATGATGTTCGTCTTCACGAGGTGCGCGGATTCAAAGGCGCGGTTAGAAGTACACGTGCAATTATGAAATGCATCGACGGAAGTGATCTTCAAACGGGCAAATTAAAAATGAAAGTTCAAGATGCATACTCGATGCGTTCGTCACCGCAAGTTATCGGCGCTGCGCATGATGCTATTGCGTACGCGAAGGAACAAGTTGAAATTGAATTGAACGGAGTCGGCGACAATCCAATTTTCCTGCCGCAAGATAAACTTACTCTCACTGGCGCAAACTTTCAGGGCACGCCGGTTTCATTGCCGATGGATATGGCGGGCGCATCAATTGCGATGGTAAGCGTTTTATCGGAAAGAAGATTGAACAGACTTCTCAACCCGGCTCTCAGCGTTGGACTTCCGGCCTTCTTAACAAAAGGCGCCGGTATGTTTTCGGGATTGATGTTGAGCCAGTACACCGCCGATACGTTGATCGTTGAGCAAAGAATTCTATCAACGCCAGCTTCTATCCAATCTATTCCCGCTGCGGCAGATCAAGAAGATTTTGTTTCGATGGGAATGAATACTGCAATCAAGAATACGCAGATTATTGATAATGCTTACGGCGTTTTGGGTATTGAGTTTATTGCTGCAACGCAAGCCCTTGATTTCAGAAATTTCTCGAATGGAAAAGGAGTTGCGAAAGCAAAACAAGTTGTAAGAAAATATGTTCAGCATCTTGATGTTGACCGTCCGCTTTATCCCGATCACACAAGGATGAAAGAAATAGTTAAGAGCTGTGAGATTTTGGAAGAAGTGGAAAAAGAAGTAGGCGGTTTAGAGTAGATGTTTTTCACAGAGACGCTCGGCAGAGCGTCTCTACAATTAATTCGTCAAATCAAAAGATGTTTTGCAGTTACGTCCCTTTTTGCGTACGTTTGCAATTAGAAGGAGACAACATGAAAACCATTACAGCTACAAAAGCACGTTCCAATCTTTACAAACTGATAGATGAGGCAGCTAGAGCCAATCGCCCGATTCAAATTACCGGAAAACGCACTAATGCCGTTTTAATTTCCGAGGACGACTGGAGCTCAATACAAGAAACTCTTTACCTATTATCAATTCCGGGCATGAGAGAATCAATTATAAAAGATTTGAAGACGCCTATCGAGAAATGTTCAACGGAAATTAAATGGTAAAGTGGACGCTCGTTTACACCAAACAAGCACAGAAAGACGCAAAGAAACTCACCTCCGCCGGACTTCAAATAAAAACTCAACAACTGTTAAAAATTATTGAATCAAATCCCTTCGATAAAACTCCGCCTTACGAAAAATTGGTCGGCGATTTAGAGGGAGCTTATTCAAGGAGGATCAACATTCAGCACAGAATAGTTTATCAAGTTTATCAGAAGGAAAAAGTTATTAAAATAATTAGGATGTGGACACACTACGAGTAGTTGCAAGATTTTGGAAGAAGTTGGAAGTTTGGAATAAATATTTTTTTAAGGAGACGCTCGGCCGAGCGTCTCTACTCTTAATTCGTCAAATCGAAAGAACTTTGTATAGACGCTTTCCTTCCCGAAGGATCATCTGTAACGTTAAAAACTAATTTGTAGCTGCCTAGTTTATAATTTGAATCTAGTTGAATCTGCGAATTGATCTGCAAGTCAATCACCTTTTCTGCCGAAGTCTTATCAATTTTACCGGAATCAATCGACCTGATCACTTTGCCGTCCGGCGATTCAAGATCGACTGTATATGAAAGTTTTACGGCGTAGGTTCCGTTGACTCCGTTCTGTTCAAAACCTTTCACTCGTACAGATGCATCGGCTTCCCAACCTTTATCAAGTGAATACGCAAATGATTCAGCGTTGAAGAGCTCAAGTTTTTCTTCTTTCTTTGAACACGCTGCAATCGAAAACAAAACAAAAAGCAGCAGAAAATATTTTTTCATCGTCTGCACTCCAGCCATTAAAAAATGGGGTCGAATTAAATTCGACCCCTACTGATTTCTTATTTCTTTATTCTGAATTCTTTCTAGTTATTCTTCTTGAAGTCGTTCATAAGCTGAACTAATTCTTCCACGCCCTTTTTCGGGAACGCATTGTAAATCGAAGCGCGAATTCCGCCGACGGAACGATGCCCCTTCAATCCTTCGAATCCTTTCTTCTTGGCTTCTTCAATAAATTTCTTTTCCAAATCTTCGTTCGGCAGTCTGTAAGTAACGTTCATCAATGAACGGTCTTCAACTGCAGTTGTGCCTTTGTAATAACCGCCGCTTGCATCGATTGCATCGTACAAAACTTTTGCCTTGTCGAGATTGCGTTTGTACATTTCATCGAGTCCGCCCATGTTTAACAGCCACTTGAAAACCAATCCGGCAATGTAAATTCCGAATGTTGTCGGAGTATTGTACATCGATTCATTCTCAACATGGATTTTGTAATTCATGTAAGTGTGAAGCGAGTCCTGGCTTCTTTCGAGCAGATCTTTTCTGATAATTACAACTACAACACCAGCCGGACCAATATTTTTCTGAGCACCTGCGTAAATTAATCCGTACTTGTTGATATCAATTTTCTTGTGAAGGAAATCAGAAGACGCATCGCAAACCAGTGGAACGTTGCCGACAACAGGTTCGCTTCGCCATTCTGTTCCGTAAATAGTATTGTTGGATGTGAAGTGAACGTACGAAGCATCAGGATCTAATTTCAATTCGGACTGTTTCGGTATTCGTACAAAGTTTTCAGATTCGGTTGACGCGGCAATGTTAACCGTGCCGACACGTTTTCCTTCTTTAACAGCTTTCTTTGCCCAAGAGCCGGTAACAATGTAATCGGCTTTGTTCTTCGGCGGCATTAAGTTGAGCGGCACCATTGAAAATTGAAGCGTTGCGCCTCCTTGTAGAAACAGAATCGAATAGTTATCGCCGAT
>JAJYMU010000113.1 GCA_021786655.1 Bacteroidota bacterium | reverse complement strand
TAAGATTGTTCTCAAATTTTGATTGATCGGAATAATTCTTTCCTTTTTACTTTTTGTTGTGAATTCTTCCGAACACTTCACAGTGATTTGATTCTGCTTCAAGTCAATCCATGACCATTTAATATTTACAAGTTCGCTAAGTCGCATACCGGTATAGAAAGCTGTGAGAAATAAATTTCTTAAAACTTCTTCTTGAGTGTTGCTAAGAATCAATTGCAATTCTTCTTCTGTAATAAAAATTGGAAATGTTCTTGCAACCTTCGGAGATTTGATTTTCTTGAGCGGATTCTCTGGAAGATAATTCCACAATACAGCTTTGCTGAGTGCTGCTTTGAGAGTTCTATAATATAATGAAGCTCCTCTTGGTGTTCGCGAAAATGTTGCAGTAATAAATTTATCGAGTGTTCGGAGATCCAATTTGTTTAACTGAATATCTCCGGTAAAATTCATCAGCATCCTAAATGATAGATCGATTGTACAAACATACTTTTTTGATTTAGTCGGTTTGACAAATTCAAGATACTCATTCTTGAAAGCCGATAAAGAAATCAATACAGGTTCTTCCTTCAGTGGCTCCTTCGGATTTATCTTGAAACGGCCTAAGAATTTATATGCTTCAGTAAGGTTGCTTGTTTTTGTTGAGACGGTTGTTCTCTTACCGTCAACAAAATAAACAAGCTGATAAAATTTAGAACGAGGAATTTTTACTACGTACATGGCTTCTCTCCTTATACGTAGCGTATGTACTATGTATGTACTTTTTCCAAAAGTATGGGAAATTAGCACGAAAACAAGGATTCGTCATTACTTGTAATCAGCAGGTCGACGGTTCAAGTCCGCCCGCCAGCTCAAAAGCCCGAATGTCGCAAGATTTCAGGCTTTGTTTTTTTACTGCATAACTATTTTCGATGATTTCTGGCGTACTTTATATAAGAATGTACTTCAATTGTACTTCAGTTTTTTGATAATCATTTACTAAGCAACGCATCAATTCTATCCTTAACATTTTCATAAGGTAATTCAGAAGCCTTAGGAAATTTTGCCAGATATTTCTTCATTTGTACTGGTTCTATTTTATTATTGCGATTGGGTATAAAAAAAGTCGAAGAGAAATATCTCTCCGACTTTTTTGTTGAAACTATTTTTTGTTGTTTACTTGATCAGCAGCATTTTCCTTATTTGCGTAAAACTACCGGCGGAAATTCTATAGACATAAATTCCGCTGCTTAAATTGGTTGCGGCAAAGTTAGCTTCATAATAGCCTGCACTCTGAACATCGTTCACAAGCTTCGCTACTTCCTCGCCCAATATATTGTAAACAGTTAACACAACATTACTCTCTTTGGGCAAACCGTATCTAATTTTTGTAGATGGATTAAACGGATTCGGATAATTCTGTTCAAGTCTGAAGTCATCTGGAATTCCGAGATTGAGATTCTCAACAAACGTAACCGGTTCGTCTTGTCTCATCTCAACAATTTTTGGACTGCCGTTGACACCAGTGGCGGTAATCGTAATTGTCCCCACTCTGAGAGCGCTATTGTTGTGATCATATGTGACGTTGATTGTTCCACCGTTTGTACCGCTGGCACCAGTCTTAATCTTAATCCAGAAAATGTCTGATACGGCAGTCCAATCCATCGTTCCGCCGCCAGTATTGGTCACGTTGAACGATGCAGTCCCGGCAACAGGACCAACGGTAACGAAATCGGGCGTAACGGTTAATACCGGCAGCATCATAAAATTCGCAACTAAGTTGTGAGTGCCGCTGACAGTAAATGTATAGTCTTGCAATGTCGAAACTGCTGCGCTGCCGCTTGTCCAATTAACAAATGCATATCCGTTATTTGGCGTAGCCGTCACAGTAACTGAAGTGCCGTAATCAAAAGTCCCGCCTCCGTTCGTCGTCCCGCCAGCATCTGGGTTGGAAGTTGTTGTTACAGTACATTGTGTCAGCGCAAAATTGGCTGTCAGAGTTCGGCTGGAATCTATTGTGAAGGTATAACTTGTACTTGTTGAAACTTCCGTTCCGCCTTCAGTCCAATTTACAAAAATATATCCCGTGTTTGGTGTTGCCGTAACAGTAACAGAAGTTCCGGGGTCAAATGTTCCAACACCAGTTGTTGTTCCTCCGTTTGTAGGATTTGTAACTAGAGCAACGGTATATACTGGAGTAATATTGATTGTTCGTGTGACGATGTTGCTCTCCATATACATATCCGAGACTTTGAAACTAACAGTTTTTGGTAGTGTACCTGGGTCACTACTAATATTATTGTATTTTACATTTCTCAATGCAGTTTCATAGTTTGATACCGACGAACCCAAATTCAATACCAATGCACCTTGCGTTGGATACCATGTTCCTACAATTCCATTTTGGTTTGTAAAACTTAAAACGTCATCACCATTCTTGTAATTGTTAGAAATCCAGATAGTAGCGTTCTGCAAGTTAGGGATGCCTTCGTCGGTAATTGTGATTCCGCCAGTCACTGTTTTAGGAGCTTCGCCTTGCTTGAATTCCAGAGGTGTTGATTCAATACCAGCCAATACCGGCGGTGTATTTCCTAAATTAATATCTAAACTTACCAAGTTACCATTAGTGATTCCATCATTTGCTTGAAATGTAATTGTTCTTACATATTTATCTGGTGTTGCCCCATCAATGTGTTGATAAGTAATTGACCTCAAAGCTAATTGGTAATTAGCAATTGTTGTTACACCAGCTAAAGTGAGAGCGCCCGTCGTTGAGTCCCACGTCTTCGTAATTCCAGCAGGACTTGGATTTGGAAGTACTAAGATGTCATTCCCATTTTGGTAATGCCCAGCAATTTTAACCTCGGCGCTTGTAATATTAACATTATCGGGATCGTTCAATACTACGGTTTGTGTAACAACTACTGCGGGATTCCCAGTAGGATAGATTAACGGAGACGTTTCTATTGAACTTAATGTAGGAGGATTATTAACTGCGGCAACATTAATGTTCCTGGTAGGTGTATTGCTATTCAATGCACCATCATTGACAGTAAAGCTCACCGTACGAACTGCTGTACTTGGATTTTGAGAAGTGTTCTGATAACCAATACTTTGAAGAGCTGTTTGATAATTCGCTACACTTGAAGCACCCGCGAGATTTAATGTTCCTGTTCCTGCGGTCCACGTTCCGGTTATTCCGTTTTGATTTGTGAATGTAAGTAAATCTTCACCATTAACGTAATTGCTTGTTACTTGTACTACAGAACTTTGCAATGTTGTATTGTCAACATCGCTAACTGTTAATGAAGAGGTAATTTGCTTTGTTCCTTCTCCCTCGGTATAATCTAGATTTGCTACTTCAATTCCGGCAAGAGCCGATGCATTATTAACAGCTGTAACCGAAATGTTTCGTGTTATCGTATTGCTATTGATGGAAGCGCCAATCGCAGTAAAGCTTACTGTCCTTTGTGATGTACTCGGATTCTGTGATGTATTCCGATATTTTACATTATTCAATGCTGTTTGATAGTTAGCGACAGAAGTAGTACCTGTCAATGTTAAGATACCTGTCGCCGCATTCCAACTTCCGGTAATTGAAGGAGTATCAGTAAAGCTCAATTCGTCTGCATCATTTTGGTAGTTACCACTTATCCAGACTGCTGCATTGTCCAAATCAAGATTTGCTGTTACCGCAATTGTATTTGTAACTAAAGTTGCAGCATCGTTTTCCGTGTAATTCAACGTCGTGTTGGCTCCACTCAGCGTAATATCAACATTTGTTTTCACATTCGAATTAGGACTTGTCCCACCCGTACCGTCATAGCTTCTTACTCTGTAATAGTATGCAATTCCAGGAACCAATCCTGTGACTTGGTATGTCGTCACATTCAGTACATCTAAATCATTGTATAAAGCTAAAATGTTTGTAAAACCAGCATCAGTAGCGACATCTAACTTATAACCTGCTGACCCACTCACAGAATTCCAGTTTGCAAAAAAACTAGTAGCTAGAAAGCCCGTGGCTGCAGTAGCGACGGGTGCAAATGGACCAACGTTCATTACAAAATTATTTATTCCCAGTGCTTGTGCATTTGAGGTTGTTGTTCCCGTAGTTACTGCGTAATTCCAGGCAAGATAAATGCTGCTGTTTTGGGCTATGTTCAAACCCGTAATTTTTTGATTTACTATTTGTTTAGTTTCTAACGGAACCGTACCTCCGTTATTGTTGCCATTCGTACTAAAACTAGAAAGGAAGTTTGCACCTGCGGAAGACCAAATAACCCCATCGGTTGAATAATACAGTTGCATTGAAAAACCAGCGGCATTTGAACCGTTGCGAAATCTCATTACATCATAAGAAATATCCAATTGAGTAATAGGTGCACTGCCGCTATTTTGAAAATATGCATATATATTGACGCTTTTAGACGCAGTGCCTGAAGATAATCCTCCGATAGATCGATCTGTTGCAGAAGCCGCAATACCTAATCCATAATTATATATTCCGTTTGCAGCAGAGGTGCTGAGATTATCTCCGCCAATCCTTTCCGTTGCACTCACAGCTACACCGTATGTTCCCACCATTCTAACAGTAGTGTTTTTATCGGCTTTCCAAAAAGATGGTAGTGATGCAGTTGCACTTGTCCCGATGCCATCAAAATTTTCACTAACACTGCTCCCGGTCGAGATTGAAATTTGTGCTAAAGAAACCAACGTTGGAAATAGAATAAAGAATAAAATCTTTTTCATAACTACCCCTTCAAAATTTTCAAATAATTAAGACACCAATTTTTATCTCTTTAATTGTTTCAATTTTTTATTTAACCAGAACCATTTTCTTCATTTGTGAAAATTGTCCTGCATGAATCTTATAGATATAGATTCCGCTTGTTAACTGACTGGCATTGAATTTCACTTCGTAAGTTCCAACTGTTCTCATTTCATTAACCAAAGTAGTTACCTCGCTCCCAAGCAAGTTGTAAACCTTAATGCCTACAAAAGTCTCTTCAGGAATTTGATACTTAATTGTTGTTGTCGGATTAAACGGGTTGGGATAATTCTGTGACAGATCAAATCTCGTTGGCAAATTCAACAAATCATCCACACCCGTAACGTTTGTTGTAACAGTAATCGTATTTGAATATGGACTTGTACTGCTACTGTTGGATGCGCACACACGGAAATAGTAAGTAGTGTTTGGAGTTAGAGAGATAATTATGTGTGTCGTTACATTTCCAACAGATTTATTATTGTACGAAGCCAGAACATTTGAAAAGTCATCCGTGGTTGAAACGTCAACCCAATAGTTAGTTGCGCCGGTAGAAGCATTCCAATTTGCAGTAAAGCCGGTAGTAGTGATATTCGTAGCGGCAGTTGCAACTGGCGCCGCCAACAGTGTGGTAACCGTTATTGTATTTGAGTTTGCGCTTGTACCTCCAGAGTTTGATGCTCGCACGCGATAATAATAAATGGTACTGCCGCTAAGCGACGTAACATTGCAACTGGTTACATTTCCAACATCTTTTCCGTTGTAGTCTGTAATGAGTGTAGAAAAGTCTGATGCTGTCGATACATCCAGCAAATAAGTTGTTGCCGTTGCCGAACTGTTCCATCTAGCGGTGAAACTTGTCGTGGTAATATTGGTTGCACTTCGCGCAAGCGGGGCATCTAGCACACCAGTGTCAACCGTTATTATATTTGAGTTTGTACTTGTTCCATTCGCATTAGAAGCGCGGACACGATAATAATAAGTGAATCCCGTACTAAGTGATGAAACATCAAACGTTGCGACGTTTCCAACATCCTTGTTGTCAAAGCCGGTAACTAAAGTTGAAAAGTCTGATGCGGTTGAAACATCAAGCCAATAATTTGTTGCACCAGCCGAGTGGTTCCAATTTGCAGTGAAACCGTTTGCAGTAATGTTGGATGCTGCTGTTGCTACCGGTGCTGCAAGTCCCGATTGTGGTAATGATCCAGACCATGAAGTGTCTAAACGAATTCCATCAACTACTGTTTGAACAGAATTTGAGGAAGATCCCTGTCTAAGCGCTATCGCATTTACAATATCTTGGCCCAATGTAGAAGTATTCGAAACTTCTGGTGTACCTGCTAAAGTTTCACTTGATGGAACCCCAGATGAGAAAACCCATAAATCTGCTTCATCATTTCCTGCAGTACTTATTATATATTTTACAACAAGAAGATAAGTCGTATTGGTGGCAAAATTCGTTGTGCCATAAGTTGCTGTTGACGAATTAGAAATACCAAAATTAACAACACCTCCGGAAACTTTTGCGAATACTCGTGCACAGAAATATGTAAAACTAGATGTGCTGACACGGTTACCAATATGAATAAAATAATCTCCCGTCTTTGTACCGCTCTCGGTCACATTCACCATAAAGGAGAAATAAATTACATCACCATCGGTGCTGTAAGGTCCGACTCCAGCAGTTTGATTAACGTCTTGACCTCCAAGATTTTGTATTAACGCAGCATTCCCGATTCCACTACCAACGTATCCCGTGTAAGTCAGTCCGGCAGTTGTTGCAATCGGATTAGTTGTAGTTCCGCTATGTACAGACCAACCGTTGTTTGTTAAATTTCCGGTGTAGTTAAAATCATCGATTGTTTGCGCGGGGGAGATATTCCACAACAGAAGTAATAGTACAAATGAAAGCTGTAATAATTTTTTCATAGCACCCTCAACATATTTATTTAGTAACACGTTGTTTTCCTACCTGCACACGAACCGGAAAGGAAGAAACGATTTATCTATTTCTCTTATAAATATGTCGGGATTTTTTTTATAAAGCGGATTATTCCCCACTTTAAAAATTGAGCATCTAAAAAACTTATCTCACCGAATGGTGATTCCAGGTTACCCCTTTACTTGACAATAAGCTAACAAAAAGAATTTAATAAATCCAAAAGAATAATTTGGTACATCGGAAACGAAACGTAGTACAATCATGGTTAGGTTTTATTTTGAGGCAATGGTGGGAGTGATTTTGGAAAAGTAAAAAAGCCGGAATTAACTCCGGCTTCAAAATAATTTTAGAATTATCACTTTTACCAAACCTTCACACGTTTGTTCTCCGGTCTCCACATCGATTGACTTTCTTTAACATCGAATGCTTTGTAGAAAGCTGGAATATCACTTAACGGTCCGTTAACACGCAAAAAGTTTGGCGAATGAACATCCGTCATTACTTGTTGTGCCAATGCCTGTGGACGTGTATGACCAAGCCAAGAGTAAGCATAACCAAGCCAAAATCTTTGTGATGGCGTTAAACCGTTTATTGGTTTACCACTTTTGTACTCCTCCGTTTTTTTGAAAGCATCGTAACCGATTACAAGTCCGCCGAGATCGGCAATGTTTTCTCCTAGCGTTGCTTTACCGTTTATGTGCATACTATCCAACACAACATAATTATCAAACTGTTCAACCATCAATTGAGTTTTGGCTTTGAACTTTTCTTCGTCAGCTTTTGTCCACCAGTCTTTCAGATTTCCTTTTGCGTCGTACTGTCTTCCTTCATCATCGAAACCGTGCGTCATCTCGTGACCGATAGTTGAGGCCCCGGCGTACGAATAAACAACGGCATCATCAAGCTGTGAATCCAGAACTCCGGGAACGATGAACATTGCAGCCGGAAGCACAATCTCATTATTCGACGGGTTATAATAAGCGTTGTAAGTTTGCGGAGTCATGTCCCATTCCAAACGGTCGACCGGTTTGCCCAACTTGTTGATGCTTCTATCAAACCAGAAAATTCTTGAGTCGATTGTATTTCTTGCGTAGGATTTCCGGTCAACAGAAAGTTTTGAAAAATCTTTCCACTTATCCGGATAGCCGACTTTTTTGGTTATGTGAAATAATTTGTAAAGCGCTTTCTCTTTGGTTTGATCGCTCATCCAATCGAGTTTTTTAATTCTTGCAGCGAATGCCGCAATCATATTATCCACAACTTTTTCGTATCGCTTCTTTGTCTTCAATGAATAATATTTTTTCACATAAACATGACCGATCAACTCCCCCATTGCACGTTCGGTTGCATCTTGAATTCTTTTCCAGCGCGGGCGCTCAACTTTAACACCGGTCATTACCGTGCCTCTGAAATGGAAATTTTCCTTTGCAAAAGGTGAACTCAATCTATCTGCAAGTGAATTTATCAACTGCCATTTCAAATATTCTTTCCACTGATTCAATGAAAATTTTTCCATCGCATTGCTGAGCTGTTTGTAAAATTCCGGCTGTCCTACTACAACCGAATCCGTTTTACTTGCGCCGACTTGATTAATTATCTCCTTCCAATCAATCCGCGGTGAAATTTCTTGCAGATGCGCCGGAGTCATTTTATTGTAATTCTTATACGGATCGCGTAAATCCTCTAGCTTCCTTGATGAGTCCGCAAGAAAAACTTCCATATGATAGATTTCATCGCTGTTCTTCTCTGCATTGATTTCGTTTTCACCCAGAAGCTGAAGCATTTTTGCAATGTGTTTTTTGTATTCCTTTCTGATGTTCTCTGTGCGCGCATCTTTTCTGAAATAATATTCCCGGTTCGGAAGTCCCAACCCGCCTTGGTACATGAACAAAGCATATTGTTCGCTGTTCTTATCATCTTGTCCGACTCCGATGCCAAACATCACGCCGACACCTTCTCGTTTAAGAAGCGTTATAACGTTGATGAGATCTTCTTTGCTTTTTATTTGATCTATTTTTTCCAATTCCGGTTTGAGGGGTGCAATACCTTGTTTTTCTATATTCACGGTGTCCATGCCGGAAAAATAAAAGTCGCCGATTTTTTGTTCGTTGCTTCCTATCGGTGATTTAGATTTTTGCGCTTCCTGTAGAATATTCCTTACTCTGGAGTAAGTTTCTTCCTGAACAAGATTGCCGATTCCCCATGCTCTTTCGCTTTCGGGAATCGGATTGTTTTTCATCCACGTTCCGGTTGCGTACTTGAAGAAGTCAACGCCCGGATCGACAGATTTATCGATCGCACGCGTTAAGAAGTCACCGTTTTGTTTTTGTTGGGAATAGCTATTACCCGCCATTGATAATAGCAAAACAATAAAAAGAAGTTTAAATGTTTTCATAATTGCTCTTTCAATTTTCGATATTCTGTTGATTGCATGTAATCAAATGTGACGGTTAAAATAAATAAAAAGAGAGCGTGGGGAAAGGAAAGAATTATTTTACGGAACAATATGATAGAAAAATGCCGTCGATAGTTTACGGCGGCATTTTATAGAAGTGTTTATCACTTTGTCAGTATCATCTTCTTAACTATTTGATAACCGCCTGCGGTTAATTTGTAAGCATAAGTCCCGCTCGATAGTCTCGAAGCATCAAACTCTGCTTCAAATGTGCCTGCCGGTTTCATTTCATTTACCAAAGTTGAAACCTCTCTTCCGAGCATATCATAGATTTTTAATGTTACAAAATTTGCTTCTGGTAACGAGCACGAAATCCTTGTTGTTGGATTAAACGGATTTGGATAATTCTGATTTAGCAAATAGCTTTTGGGAGCTTGTACCTCTACATTTTCTTTTTCAAATTTCATCGTGTTGCTGGTATTGTTATCGGCAACCATACTTGCTTGCAGCGGAGGCGTATTTACAACATCAACATAAAACTCATTTGAGACTTTAGTAGTGTTGCTTCCATCTCGTACAGTGCAACGCAGCTTAAAGCTTCTCAAATCATACGGATTAAATGGTTTACTAAAAGTTGAAGAGTTGGTTCCAACAGGTACCCACTGACCGCTTATTACGGAATTCGGGCCAATTACTCTGCTAGAACTGCCACTTAATAAATTAGCACCGTTGCTGAAATAATATATCTCCCACTGATATGTAAAGGGCGAAATTCCATCAAGGGGTTGAACCCACCAATGACCAATAGCGCCAGCGTAAAGAGTAAAATCCCCAACTAATGATGCTCCAGATAAAGGCTGGGGGATGAATGACTCGCTTTCAAATAAATAAAGCAGGCCAGCAGTTGCACGAATGGCATATACTAACGAATTTGAAGCAATGTTATTTAACTCGTCTGTCCAACTACTAAATTGATTTGGAATGCTATTAATTATGCTTGACATTTCAGAGTAATCATCATTAGTATATTGATCCAATAAATTATAAGAGCGATTTCCCACAAATGTTTCGTTACTATACCTGTAACAATTATAAACGTCTGCTATTTGAGCTGTCGTATAAAAAAGAAACTTCAACGGATTATTTTTGGACCAAGCACTAATTACACCTCCTTGGTTAATCGCATTTTGATATGTCCAGTTTTCTGCAGGGAATGCGGCGGGAATTGAGTTACAACTTGAACCAGCTCCTGACTAGTACTTACCACCGATTTCCATTTCATATCTGTCACCTTTAGCCACATCACATGGATGTGACCTTATTCTAACATGTGCAGGGACACTCATATCAGCAAGTAGATGACATAATCTTCCTAGAATGCTACCAGCAAAAATTACGTCGTATGCATTATCACTTTGAACTATTTCAATTGGTTGGGAAAAATTGACTATACTATTTTCCGTTATAACACAGTAATATAGTATCGTCTACTTTTTAACAAATCGGGGAGTGTATTGTATTTTATTTTCATATATAAATAAACCTGCGTTGGGGAAAATCCTTGGGCAACTAGTGCTGTTTGTTCTTTTGAAGGATAAAGAAAAGAAAATGGTCCAGTCATATAAAGGTCTTGATTACCAGCCCAAAGAATTTCAGCTTTTCTAAATGCATTTTCAAATTGACCACTGGTATACTCAAGACTGTTAAGAGAATATGGGGCTAGATCTGGGTTCCAAAAATGGGATGCAGAAACAGAAGTACATTCCGTAAATGGAATCGGAAAACCGCAATATCCAAAAACAACATCCGAATGATCTTCTGCCCAAGCTCCCCCAAAAGTACTTGTAATCGAATAATGTGATGGTTCACCATATGGATAAAAATTTCCATTTACATCTCTGAAATAGCTATCAAAGAGTGGGGGCATTTGACCATATTGATTTTGTAAAAGTAAATACGCCTGTTTTATAATGTATTGATGTACCCATTCTTTGTGTGCTTTAATTGAGCTGGAACAAATAATAAATAAGGAAACAGTAACAAGAAAGATCATCTTTTTCATAATGAAACCCCTATATTTAGTAAAAAATCATTTATTAAAATTCCATGATACACCAATAATTCCAAATGTAATTATTGGCTTATTATTAAATAGACTAATATCAAGACCTCCTTCTACCTCCAGATTTAACTTGTCGCTTAAGGGTATTGAATAAGACGGATTAACACCCACAAATGCAATAAAAGCACCGCCACTAAATTCGATACCTTTTGCTAGTACTAAAGTCAAGCCGGCATGTATATCAACAGCAAGATTTCCTTTCAATAAAAGTTTCGGGCCGGCTTTCACAAAGATGGAAAAATTTTTAATCCCAAATTCATTTGTTAATCCTATTTTGGGATAAGTTTGATCAAAAGACTCATCGTCATACCGATAACTTAAATTAATGAACATTCGCACCCCTTCGATAGAAATATAATCGTTGGTTTGCCATTGATTGTCGAATAACATACATGAAGACAATATCAGTTTTTCAGGTGAGGTATATTTGTCTTCTTCACTCTTTTGCTGAGAAAATAAGTTTAGATTTGAA